>JALNYB010000020.1 GCA_023230065.1 Candidatus Methanomethylophilaceae archaeon | reverse complement strand
TTCCTGAGAAGACAGCGCGGAAATCGTTTCTACATGGAAATCCGCATGAGTTCTCAATTTCATAAAGAACACGAGACTACAAAAAACTGATTTTACAGAAATTACAGTAAATATGAAATACTATCCACCTGGTAACACCATAGACTGCGAGTTAAGTAATAACATCGTGTTAATAATTCTAAGATAACAAATAAAAATATCTGCACAACGTAATACAAGTTGACCTAAAAACAATACCGCCAGTACATGAACCCCGGCAAACTTACTAACTGTGATTTTATTCATCAATACACAACTCTTTGGAAAAACAAAACACGCTGGAGATGAAAACACACACATCTAAACAGCGACAAACATTTCCGATTTATTTGTTAATGTAGTTATTATAATACATATAATTTGGTATTCAAAAATGCGACTAAATACCTGCATCAAAATAACCAACGAGGAAGGAAAAACCCTCAACGGCATCGCCGAAAACCCCGGCTTCATCAGCCCCACCGACCTCATCACCGCCTGGGTCCACCCCCCCATCTGCAAAAAGGCAACATACGGCGAACCGTCCCCTGACCACGTCGCCGAACGGACGACATCATAATAATGACGCGAATATCTTAAGGGGACCTGCTTCCCTTCCGGAAGATTTGCCACACTATGAAGGATGAGGATCTTTTCCCAGAACGTTCGTTCGGGATGTACGGTTAAAACATCGGTTGACTTTTGCCCGAACAGGTTCGGATATTTTTCGGCAGAATACGGCTGGATCATCTCCCAGCCGGCTGGAGTGCATGCTGCAAGAGGACCTATCTCCAGACGTATCTCCTGAAGGATCGATGCATCGGAAAAACCATTTGGATACCTGAAGATTATGGTCTGCTTATCATTATCCAGGATCCCCATATCTACCGAAATGCCAAGTTCCTCTGACAAATCATTTCGGATCTGCGGGAGAAAGAGATCCTTGAGAAATATCTCTGCACGGCGGTCAGCCTCTTTGTTAAAGTGATCCTGCCGATTCTTTGTCCGATCCTTCCAGGGTTCGTCTTTTTCATAATCCAGAATACACCAATCAAGAATCAGATCGATATCCTCAGAAAAACGATCAATCAGCCCGTATGCTTTTGATAAACTCGTTCCTCCCTTGAAGGTCAGATTATTTTTCCAGGGACATTCGTGAAATAGATAATCCAGCATCCAGCAGACCCAGAAGTCTTTCTCAATAATTGCCTCATTGATCCCCATTTTGTCGGCAGTGTTCCTGAATAATGCTTCACGATCTTCTGCCGGGCGTTTTGCAATATTTTTCATGGTTTTTTATGCACATATTTGTCTGACCGTTCCGGAGATCCAGACAGATGAGCGCTTTGTGTCCTCTAAGAGGGATGTTTTTTCTCCAGGGGTGAGCCTGTCGGATAATTGTCTGATGAATTTTTCATTCATCTTATCTTTTCCGATCGCTTTCAATGCCTGAATGATAAGTGCGGATTTTTCTGAAAGATTTGTGATGTCTTTATTTGATGTATGCTTGAATTGTATCGTGACATTTCCGTATGCGTATTTTTTGTAGGGGCCGTCGGAAGCATATGTCCATGAGGCGGGGACCTGGGTGGATATTCCGAGCATATTGAGGGCAGCATCTTCATAGGGGACAATTGTCCAACCGAAATTGCGTGCAAGAGCTTTTGCTATTTCATGGGGCGAGGGAGCGACGTATTCATTAAGAAATGTGTTGTAGGCGGGATATTCGTATATGCCCCACATGATCCGGCGGATCGTTTTGTCTTGAACTAGCCGTGATAATACTTTTTTTATCGTTGGGATCGGGGCGATGTCGGTAAAATCAGAGATGACGAATATTGTGCCTTTCTTTGATGTGGTTATTCGCTCTTTGATTTTTTCATGATAGGTTTCTTTCCGCATTATCGTGCGTATAGTTATGTCACTAAAAGTATATATTATTGGTGACAAGAGGGAGTTTGTAATATGGAGTGGGGATAAGAAAAATCAACCGTGTTCGCCGACTATCGGTTGGTTCTCCGATCCAGCCTGACTTTGACAGTTAGCTGAAAGTATCCAGAAGGCCCAACCGATAAAACTGATGTACTTCGATTTCGTGTACGGCATTTGTGTGAGAGTATGAGAAAAACCAACCGCGAATCGGCGCGAATCCGCCCTTCGGGCGAGATTAATCGGATTTGCTTATCCTCACTCTCGCTCGTTGGGTCTGGTCGCAAGGCAAATCCTTGCTCCGCTAAGGGCGAGCCTGTCGGCTCACCCCGCACGACCCAACGGCTCGTCCCTTCATCGGGATCGTTCGGGCAAATCCTGTCGCCGCCCCAGCGGCTCCCATGAGGAAGAGACTCATCGAGCAGTCCTAAATCTGAAAAATGTTCTTTTGCTACCCATCCTGAAATGAGATGGAGAAGGAAATCATCATTGGGGGGCGCCGGGGCGCCGACAGGATTTGCCCGAACGATCCCGATGAGGGATGAGCAAGACAGCGAAGCTGGATTGCGAAAGTGAGGATAAGCAAATCCGATTTTTTTCGCCCGAAGGGCGGATTTGCGCCGATTCGCGGTTGGTTTTATCTCTTGTGTCTACACTAATGCCGTACACGAAATCGAAGTACGTCTTATAATTACGTCAATTTTTTTCGGTTAAGATTGCCTCGCGTAACTCCTATTCAAAAAAAAAACACAAATAAGAGATAGAAGTAGAGAGATCAACGCTCCTCATCTAATTCATCTACTCTTACTCTATCAGAAAGGGAACAGCGGTTCATTACCGGATCCCAGATTTCACAGGCATCTTTAAAACAGATTCCAGGAACCTGATCTAATGTTGCACAGTAACCGAGAGTAAATGGACACAATTTATGATTATTATCGGCAAAGACCATACGATTTGAGATATGGTCATACAGTTGGAGTCTGCCGTGTTCATCAGTCCATTTACGCATATTTCATTCCTGTTTCTTCCCGCAGCTTGGACAGAAAACATCTCCGTTTGGAACATTCGCTGAACAGTATTGACATTGTGTACTTCCTTCAGGAGCGACATTAACAACAACCGGCGCCCCCATGCCCCCTGTAACAACGGTTGCCCCGGGATTTTGAGCCGTAGAGCGGGCAGTCGCCGTATTCCCCATAGCATTCAGCGCAGAATTCATTACCTCCTTCATCTGCTCGGCATTCTCCTTATATTGACTCTGCATCATCATGTTGAATGCCTGCTGATCCTTGATGCGCAATTCGTTCAATTGTTCAACTGATTCAAGTTTGGCACGAGTTGCTAATGCCTCGGCAGCTGCCTTCGGGTCTTTTGCATTCATCGCAAGGATCTGTTCTGGCGTCAGGCTGTTTGCTCTCTTTGCAAGTTCAAGCTGAACGAGGGCGCCGACCTTCTGATCATCGACCAGAGAAATGAGCACTTCGATCGATGCCTCTGAGAGATTTGCGATCTTTTGTCTCTCATCCTCGCGTTTGATCGCCTTGTTTTGTCTTTTGAACTCCAGTAGCTGCTCGATCTCCTTGCGGTCTTTTTCCAGTTCGTGATCATGTCTTGCAGAATCACGAGCAAGCTCATGACCTAAATTCGCATCAGCTCTCTGGTTCCCCAATTCCTGATCAAGGGATTTTATGGTATGGTCCGCATTAATCTGACCAACGGCATCTTCCGTTCCTGCTTCACGCAGATAGGCTTTCTTTTCATACTCTGCTTTGGCTTTGCCCACTTCGATCTGCAAACTCTCGCGTGCTCCAAGAACCTCTTTCCAGGCTCCTTCATCAAAACCCACACAGTTCAGATGAGAAATCTCTATACCCCTGTTACCAAAGTTTGCATTCAGATTTTTCTTGAACTCATTACTCAATTCCTGACTGAGAACTGCATTTCCGTACAGTTCTTCGATATTATATTGGGATATTTTATTCTGGGCAATATTTTTGAGTTCTGCATGAATGCAGTTCTCGATGTCCGCAAGACTAACGTGCTGTTCACGTTTCAGATAGTTTTCAAGAAAAGCGATCGGATCTTTGATCTGTGCCGTCACTTTACCTGCAGCTCCAACGGATATTGCATTCTTTGAGCGTAACTCACCTTTTGGAATCATGAAGGTGAGAGGAATCTCTCCGGCATCAACAAGAATAACCGTTGTTCGCTCATCAAGTCTCAACTGACCAATGGTATCAAAGATGTTTCCAAGATTGTATGCGCCTGCAGGAAGTGTTCCTTTGTAAATTCCTCCCTGAAGAAGAATGGCTTTTGTTCCCTGTTCTACAGTGAGTCGTTTTGCAAAGACACCTCGGAGATCCTGAATATCAAATCTCTGCGCGAAGTCGCCCGGCATTCTCATCCACTGACGATTTTTGCCTAGTTCTTTGGAGGTGTCGGCAATTCGTGTTGTTTGCGGCGATTCCAAGAGCTTTGCACCGCATTTTCCACAAAATGCAGCTCCCTGATTTAGTTTTGCACCACATACAGGACAGGTGCCACTTTCCGTTCCTCCAAGTCTTTTACCGCACGCTCCGCAAAACTGACTTCCGGCGGGGTTTTCATGACCACAGGAACAGGTAATTTTTTTATTAAACAGCATTATAACTCCAATTCAATAAGTAATCTGTTATTAGCTCCAGGACACTTAAATTCTAGGCTCCAGAATGAGATTTTCCACCTCAATCTTTGCAGAAGCAATACTTTCATCATCTACCCTTAGTGCTTTCATAAGACCCAGAATTTTATCATATTCATCAGATGATCCATTATTTGTTGTGGCAAGGATTTCAGTGATCCGCTTTTTTTCGGTTTCTGCCTGAACCTCCGTATTCTCACGCTCTTTCAACAGCTGATCTACATCGATCTTACTGAATATGTTGTGTTTTTGATGTGCCTGGTCTTTCTTTTCCTCTTTTATCCGTAGAAGATTTGCGACTGCCATCTGTTTGTTTTCGGTTGCGAGGATCTGCTGGAGGAGTTCATTTTTTATGAGCATTTGATTCGTTACTTGCCGGGCTGCAAACTGAGTTTCGATTTCTGATGCAGCATTTTTTCCTGCATAGAGATTTGCTTCAATTTTTTCGTCAGCTTCTTTCATTTGTTTCATAAGAGTGGAATATTGGTATTCCAGCTCAGCGGCCGTTATGCGCAGATCACCAGAGGAGATCTTGTCAAGGCCGTTTTTCCGTCCAAAGATCCCGCGGGCCATTTTTAGAACTCACTTTTTTCTAAGGATTTTTCGATGTCTTTCTCGATCGAGAGCATGCTTTCCGCTTCGGATACATTCATACTGCCTGCCTCAACACTGTTCCAGATATCAAACATCTGCCTTTCTCCTTCGTCAACATCAGAATCAGAAGCCGTGGTTTCGTCAAGTGCAACGATGTTGTTGAGATTTTCGAGAACTTTCTCAAAATTATTCCCGGACAGGTTGACTTTGATGAGGGACTCCTCGAAGCTCTTAGGAGAGAGACTCTGAATTGTTTTCCAGATCTGAGTGTTCTCCAGATCACGCTGATACGTTTTGAGGATGAGGAGGTTGGACACAAACATGTACTGTTTGTGTAAGGTCAGGAAGTTCTTGATTTTGAGTTTTCCGCTCATATCAAGTTGTTTTAACTCCTGCGCGATCATCTTTTTCTTGATCAGATCGGCTCCTATACCCTCATTAAAAAGGGATTTTTTCGCTTTTTCAATTGTCTCGATCTCTTTTCTGAGACGATTGATCCTGATTTTGAGTCTGAGCTCTTCTTCCTGGAGTTCTGTGCTCGTGAATTTGTCGATCGCAGTATTTTTTTTGAACGGATTTTTCAGTTCCATTTTTGTCACAAGGATTTCATTGGTTTTTCATCGATATAAATCTATTCTCCAAAACGGATTATAAATATAATAACCTTAAAATCGAATGTCCAATGTGGTGATAGAAATATATAGTCATAAAACATATTCCTTATTTAATATGGATTATCTGATTTTGGTAGATTATCAGTCCGATGCGGAGCGTAAACGGATAGATTACGCTATTGAACGCTGGAAGGATAAGGGGAAAATACATAAAACGAAAGGAACGGTGATCCATTATGCCGGAGATGATGTGGATGATTTTCTTGATGATCTTTATTCCCGTCTGAGTGTTGGAACCGGATCCGTTCATATTTTTGCAGGAGACATCTATTCTCCTGATATCAATGAGCAAACAACCCAGCTGAAATATACTACGACTATAGATTCAACTGCGGTTGAGAATTTCCTGAAATATCTCATGAATAAACTCGGGGCTTCGTTCGAAGGAACAAAACAGGGAATCAAATCATATACCGCATACACAAAGAAAGGACAGGCAGGGATCGATGTTACTTTAACGGCTGGAGATAAGACGGCTGTTTTAGTTGTTGTGCGGGGGTACGGGGACGTAGTTTCGTTTATTGCTGGGAGAATCGATAAGGAACTGAAGGTTTTCCTAGAGGTAGAGTGAACAATGATAAAAACTGAACGCTATCAAATTTTGTACAATGAAGGCAGAATGAATTTGAACAGAGGAAGATACACGGATGCTCTCAAATCATTTGAAAATGCAAGACGCGAATTGGATAATTCATATGTATATTCCGGAATTGGGCGTGCATATTATGGTCTTGGAAAATACAGCGATGCTCTGAAAAATTTTGAAATAGCATGCATGAGATACTCTGGAAATATTCAGGCAACTCACTGGATGGCAAAGACTCTCGGAAAAATGAAGCGCTATAACGAGGCTGAAACACTGTTTAATGTGGTGTTGAGAAGATTAGGGAACGGGCCTGTAAATTTCTATCAGGAAGTCTTTGCCGACTATGAAGATATGAAAAATGAAAGAGCTGGAATCAAACCTAGGGATTCGTTTTCTCAACCTCTGATGTCATATTCTTTGAACAAAGATTCGTCTACAAAAATAATTTTCAACGGTGATATTTCTGCCCCTGTAAATATTGGGGGAGTCCAGGCAACTGATAACGCAATACTGAATCGTCCGGTAATAATGAGAGAGCCCGGTACTGGCTGCAATGTCCCAATTGAACAAATCATCCAAAGATCCGAAGAGCGAAATACCGTGGATATAAAACCAACAGGTATCCTTTCACGTATTATTAAGAAAGAAACGTGTGCGAATTGTGGGGCACCGACTCAGGAAGATCAACACTATTGTAACAAGTGCGGGAGGAAACTCCAATGAAAATCGATCTCAGCGGACCTCTATATGATGCCCTGAAAAAAGCCACCGCAGAGTATGCATCCCTGATTGAGAAAAATGACCTTCCCGGAGCCACAAAAAAAGCTGCTGAGATCGCGAGGTTCTATCATGAACTTGCAAACATGAATCCCGTGAACAAAAAAGAATATCTCGAGCGTGCAGCAAAATGGGAGAGAGTATCATCTGGAAAAATACGATCAAAACAAAAACCGTCCCAGTCACCTCATACTGAAACCGAGAAAGAAGAGGAAAATGAAATGAGCCAAAAAGCCTCCTCTCTTATCAAGACCTCCAATGTCAAATGGTCCGATATCGGCGGGCTTGATTCTGTAAAAAAACTGATGATGGAAACGGTGGTGATCGCAGGTCTCCAAAAACCCGAGTCCATCAAACCCTGGAAAGGCATTCTTCTCTTTGGACCTCCGGGGACCGGGAAAACCCTTCTTGCGGCTGCGGCGGCAGGAAGTCTGCATGCAACCTTCTATGATGTGAAATCGGAGAGTGTGCTCTCAAAATATTTCGGTGAATCTTCAAAACTGATTTCTGCGCTCTACAACTCGGCAAGAGATCACTCCCCCTCGATCGTTTTCATTGATGAGTTCGATGCTCTCAGTCAGTCCCGGGACGGGGAAACAAGCGAGGCGACGCGTAAAGTCCTCTCCAGCCTCCTTACAGAATTGGATGGGCTTTCCGACAAGAAAAGTGATCAGCTTCTCCTCACTCTTGCAGCGACAAATACCCCGTGGGATCTGGATACAGCAGTTTTATCCCGTTTTCCACGGCGGATCTATGTTCCTCTTCCGGATCAGAAAGCGTGTAAGGAGATCATAAAGATCCAGACAAAAGGCATGGACATCTCAGGAGTTTCTCTTGAGAGCATTTCCGAAAAGTGTGCGGAGATGCTCTACTCAGGACGGGATATTTCCAACTTCTGTCAGCAGGCGATATGGACGATGATCCATAGAGTGAACCCAGATCTCTACAAAATGGCTGAATTATCATTTGATGAACTGAAAATGCGGAATTTGCAGACGATCCCTCTTGCTGATGATGATTTTCGTGAAGCTTTTATGAAGATCCGCTCACCAATAACAAAAAATAAGATTGAACAATACGAACAATGGAACGATGAGTGTGGTGAAGTGTAAAGATGGGATTTAGCTTTTTTAATAAGGAAAAACGAGCAGCGGAACAGTACACGAAAGCAGCAGAACAGGGAGATGCACGTGCACAATTCAATCTTGGAGTGTGCTATGCCCTTGGGATGGGGGTGGAGAAAGACCAGAAAAAAGCGGTATATTGGTACACGAAAGCAGCAGAACAGGGACATGCAGATGCACAAAATTATCTCGGGTTGTACTATGATTTTGAGGATGAGGAGAAGGATAGGGAGGAGAAAGAATGGGTTTCCAGTACAAGAGCAAGGGCAGAACAGGGAGATGCTGATACACAAAATCATCTCGGGATGTGCTATGACTTTGAGATGGGGGTGAAGAAAGACCAAAAAAAAGCGGTATATTGGTACACAAAAGCAGCGGAGCAGGGAAATGCGTTTGCACAAAATTTTCTCGGTGAGCACTATAAGGGGGGTGTGGGAGTGGAAAAAGACCAGAAAAAAGCGGTATATTGGTACACAAAAGCAGCAGACCAGGGAGATGCACGTGCGGGATATGCACGTGCACAAGTCAATCTCGGGGTGTGCTATGAGAGGGGTGTGGGGGTGGAGAAAGACCCGAAAAAAGCGATATATTGGTACATGAAAGCAGCAGAACAGGGAGATGCTGATGCACAAGTCAATCTCGGGGTGTGCTATGAGAGGGGTGTGGGGGTGGAGAAAGACCCGAAAAAAGCGGTGGAGTGGTGGACAAAAGCAGCAGAACCACGCCCAACATTATCGAGAGATGTAGTAGACCCGGGAAATGAAGAGGCACAAACCAATCTCGGGTGGTGCTATGAAAATGGGGTGGGTGTAGAAAAAGACCAGAAAAAAGCGGTGTATTGGTACACAAAAGCAGCAGACGAGGGAGGTGAACGTGCAGGATATGCACGTGAGGGATATGCACGTGCACAAAATAATCTCGGGTTGTGCTATGAAAATGGGGTGGGGGTGGAGAAAGACCAGAAAAAAGCAGTATATTGGTACACGAAAGCAGCAGAGCAGGGAAATGCAATGGCACAAGATAATCTTGGGAGGTGCTATGAGAGGGGTGTGGGGGTGGAGAAAGACCTGAAAAAAGTTGTATATTGGTACACAAAAGCAGCGGAGCAGGGACATGCTGATGCACAATTCAATCTCGGGTCGTGCTATGAGAATGGGGTGGGTGTGGAAAAAGATCTGAAAAAAGCGGTGATGTGGTTTACCAAAGCAGCGGAGCAGGGAAATGCACGTGCACAAACTAATCTAGAGTTGTGTTATAAGAATGGGGTGGAAAAAGACCAGAAAAATGCGGGATATGGTTACACGAAAGAAGCAGAACAAGGAGATGCTGATGCACAAACCAATCTCGGGTTGTGCTATGAATTGGGGGAGGCGGTAGAAAAAGACCTGAAAAAAATTGTGTACAATGTAAACTATTTTTCGGCGGAAAAAATAATTCAAGGAAATATCGGTGTCTATGCAACAGATGATGCGATCGTCCATCGTCCGGTTGTGGGTGAGAAGGGATCAGATGATCCGAAAAATATCTTTTGCCCGTATTGCGGCAGACAACTTCCAGACGATGCAAGATTCTGCACTGGGTGCGGAAAACAAATTAGTGGATAATTATTCCATCTTTATCCCGTCATGTTTTTGCCTGCTCTCCTCGCGGCGTGTCTTTCTTACAATGACTGGGTTCAGCATACACAAACGCTGCATCCTGGAGCAAAGCGAGCGAAACGAAGCGGAAAGCAAGGCTTTGCCTTGCGCACTGCCTTGTTCAATTTTGAGACCTTTCAGGTCAAGCTGCCTCTGAAATTCCTGCCAAACCAATTTGTCAACGCCTGATTCGGACATGCGTTCCCGAAATAACCAGATCGTTGAATTGTCAGGTATTTTGTCAGGACACACAAGAGGCCGCAAGCTAGAACTTGCTCACCGTTTCGGGCTAATGCCCTCACTTACAATGCCAAAAGGAGAGACGATCATAGATTTCACGTTCAACGGCGAGATCAGACAGATTATACCAGACTACCAGAAGCTGAATCTTGAACATGAGTATTACATCGACATTGGGATGACCGCCTTTGTCGGATTTGTTCGAATACATGGATTCAAGAAGAGGGCGAAACACATCCCAATCAAGAGTTTTACCAACGTCGGAGAGACGGTCGCCAAGTTTTTCATAACGCTCGTGATATGCCTGGTTGAGACCAAAACTGCTGAAAGTCCCCATACATAAGAGCCAACGTACGGAGAGAAAGTACTTTCTGTCAGAAAAAAAGGTTGTTAGAAATTCTCTTATTTGTTTCTTTGATGATATTATTTAAATGGATTGTATGTCAGCGATATTAACCAACTGAGAGGCATACTAAGTATGAATCCACATATTGGTCCTCCAATCCATACACTTACTACTTGAATCCAGCCAGGAATATTCCATCCATCACCCTGTGTACCCATAACAATTGCAAACACAATAAACATAACTACCACCATGCCAATAACTGTAACCCCAATATCAGACGCTTGTTGATGATCTCGGCTCATGGAAATGTACTCACCACGCTTCTTATGCATGTATGACAGAGTATCTTTTGCATCTTTGTATTTTGAATACTCTTTTAATGATGATACGGCTTTATTATAATTATTGGTAAAAGCATTCTTTGCATAATTATAATTATCCTGATTATCCTTTATAAAGGAGTTCTGAATTAACAAATTTAAATAATCATCAAATTCAGAACGTATTGAGACACATACATGTTTACATTGTTCTTTACGTATTGGTTCTAAACATTGCTGAGCTAACTCACTTGAGTCCCTGTAACCATCCAGTGAAATAAATAGTGTTTGAGCACGTGAATAATCACCAGATTCCATCGCTCTCTTTGCATCTATATAAATCCTCTCAGTATCCAGAGCGAGACATTTATTCGCCAGTTCAGACGAATCCTTATAATTCCCTAAGGAGAGGGATTCATTCCGAGCACGGATATAGTCACCACCATTCATTAAAGCAATTGTATCTTTGTATTTTTTTTCAGTCTCCAACTCGATACATTTTTTCACCAACTCTGCTGAGTCCTTGTACTCTTTTAACGATAAAAATACTTCACGGGCACTAAGATAAACCCCCATATTCATCATATTGATTGCATCCGTATATTTCTTATCAATATCCAGTGCCGTACATTTCTTTGCCAGTTCAACTGAATCTTTATAACCCTTTAATGATTCAAAAATACCACGAGCAGTTATATAATAGCCACCGTTCATAGTATTTTTTGCATCTATATAAATCCTCTCAGTATCCAGAGCGAGACATTTATTCGCCAGTTCAGACGAATCCCTATGGTCTTTGATTTTAAGGAATTTCTCCCTCGCCTCCATAAATTTATTGGAATTCAGGATTTCCTTTGCTTCAGCATACCAGACATCATGATTCTGATAGAGATACTGTTCAAGAGTCTGTTTATACTCTGCATCAGCAAAACGAATGGCTTTCTTAAATAGGTCTTCATCCCGCAAATATATTTTAAGTTTTGTTAATTCATCTGGCGTGCGGACATTTTTTTGAACCATCAGTTTTCCTATGTAGGCTTGTGAGTATTCGGGATCGAAATCCAATGCTCGCTCAAGTAATTCATCTGCCCTGCTGATTTCTCTTTCCTCTAAGAAAAGGAAAGCACGTTTTACTAAGGGTGCTGCATTACTATCTGATTTTGAAGATGCAGATGCAGCAGATGTTTGTTCTGTTCCAACCAGTTTTTTCAGATTTCTGGTTAAATCAGGCATAAACGCAATATTAGACATATCCAACGCTTGAAGATGTGAGAACTCATCCGGCAAATCATATGCATCCATATCCCTGAAACAAGGAATAAGAGTTTTTTTCTGACTCTTATCTATTTTCATCATGTGCAAATAACGTGACCACTCATTTTTAACCCAGATGGCATTGAAATATTCCTGCCTCGTTCCAAGAACAAGCATCACTTTTGCAGAAGATAAAGCTGCATAAATATATGGTTCATATTCTACACCAAGCTTGTCTTCAAGTGTGATAGCAGCATAGAACGTTTTCAAACCAGAATTAGTCAGTTCATGATAAATTTCATTGGCAATTACGCTGTCACGTGTTTTCTGACCATTTTCATCTTTTTCCTTGTAACAGATAAAAACATCAAATGGCTTCTCAGATTTAACAATATCTAGAATCTTTCGTTGGAGATCATTGATTTCTTTTGCCTGAATCTCATAAACCAACTTGGCAGTTGAATCTGCATTCTGAAGTGTAGCAATGTAGTCTGAGTCAGTTAAAATAGATTCGAGTTGTGTTCTATGACATGTTGGGTGTCTGTTTCCAGTTTGAGTATCCTCAACATATTCTACACCATACTTACATAGAACAATCCCCCAATGTGCCTCTGCTTGAGTGTTATCAATGTCTAAAATTTTTTCATAAGCATCAACTGCTTTATCAAATTCACATTTTATGCGTAGATTATTTGCACGGTTGAAAAGATTGATGACAATATCATCACCACTTGTTGAAAGGGTCTGTTCCGTACCGCAATTATCACAAATGATAACTGAAACACCATTTGGAACATCCAAATTGCCACCACACATTTTACATTTGAATTGTGTCATAGTTTATCATCATATATCTATATTATATCTCAAGGTTATTTTATATTTATTATCAGAATGATTATTATAGAGTCTGTCCAATCGTAATGTGAATCTGTTGGACAGACTCTACTAAATTATATAAAACACATCAGATATTTAATATGAATAATATACATAATAACTAATATTGATATTATAAGAGGTTATTAAAATGTATCCGAGTGATTCAACCACAAACTTATCTGACAAATTTAATAATGAGAATAAACATGATGAATTGGAAAAGCAATTAGCATTATATTCCTGTTATTTGGATGGCTCATGCGGATTTGAAAAAAATCCTGAAAAAGGACTATCATTAATTATTAAAATTGCAGAACAAGATAATGTAAATGCCCAGATTCTGTTAGCTGCCCTATATTATGCAGGTGAGAAAGTTAGATTGAATCCAGAAGCTGCTTTCTATTGGTACTCTAAAGCAGCAGAACAAGACAATACAACTGCACAGTATAAATTAGGCTATTTTTATAAAAATGGAATTGGTGTTGATAAAAATCTTCAAATATCAAAATATTGGTATACTAAAGCAGCAAAGAAAGGACATACAGTATCACAAAAAGAACTTGGTGATATTTACAAAAAAAGTAATAATGTAGAAGATTTAATATCAGCTATTTATTGGTATACTAAAGCAGCAGAACTTGGAAATATAGATGCTCAAAATTCATTAGGAATTTGTTATGCTAATGGAACCGGTGTTGAAGAAGATGCTGAAAAAGCAGTATCTCTATTTACAAAAGCGGCCAAAAAAGGAAATGCTGATGCACAGTATAATTTAGGAATATGTTATTTCAATGGATTCGGTGTTGATAAAAATAAAATAAGAGTTAAAGAATGGATTGAAAAATCAATAGAACAAAACTACGAGCCTGCACTTAATTTTGCTGAAAATCATCCAGAACTTAATTTCAAAAATACACAAAGCATAGTCTCTAATATTTACAATGTAACTGGAGATTATATTCAGGATAACCATGGTGTTATTGCAAAAGATGATGCCATAGTATATCGTACAAATCTAAATAATGAACAAGCTACCACCCCATCTTTTTGTTCTCAATGCGGATGTCCGGCAATAACAGGTGACATATTCTGCAGAAAGTGTGGTGGAAAATTACAATGAATGTATTCTATTATAATATAGATTGCAATAGAATACATATGATGATATTGTAAGGATTTTGATAGAAGTAAATGCAATTCTGAATAAAAACGAATGATACACATTCCAAGTTAGATAATGAGTAATAAATATAGTCTTTCATACAAAATAGGATTTATGAATACGCCTACGACGATTGCAATGAGGCCGAAGATCGCAATAAGGTCCCCATAGCCGATACGCAGAGCGATACGATATGCACCCCGCCCAACTGATTCTTTTCTTTTTCGTGTTTTCGTGGATTTTTTTGTGAATTTCGTGTGATGATTTATACCATCCAAAGAATCCCGCTTGAAATGCGTAGATATGACACAGAAAAGCCGCTGATATTTATCTCAAATATACGATATCTCGACTGCGGGCCGACTCGCAAGGCAAAGCCTTGCTCGGCTGAGGCCATCCCTTGGGGGCAGCCCGCCTCAGCTAAGATCGCCGGTTATGCCGTCGATCCGCCTCCGCGCCGGATCACAAACACTTCCCGCACCCCATAATCAAGGATTTGCAGCACTAAAAATACAATTTAATTGGTATTATTAGTGCAATCCATTGAATTTTTGTGCAAGATGAATATTTTTAGTGCCAACAGATTTTTAACAAGCAAATATTTATGATAGTGGAAATGAAAGTATCAACTATAGTTGAATTTAGTAACTTTGTTCAACTTGTCACAAAGAAATTCTTGTATTTGTTTCTAAATATCCTAAGAGGGGATATACAGAACATAAAATACATTATAAATCATCTGTAAAATTTAAATTATGGAGATAAAAAATGAAAGACGGTAAAGGTGCAATTAAAGACAGAGATCAAGTTTACAATTCAAAAACAGGTCGATGGGTTAAAAGAGATGAAAATGGAAAATTTATGAGTGTAAAATTTGATGATAAACCATACAAGAGTGTGAGAAAGAAATAATTCTTATCAAATTATCAATAACTGATAAAATCGAATTGTACGAGTTGTTTTTAATATCATAAGATAAACTTGTTTTTAAATACAAATATATATGGTGCTTATTGGGGTATCCTAATTATAGATTACAGCACACGATGATGAAATATCTCTCACCTAAATTAGGATGATTGTGAGAGAGAGATAATATAATAAAAATAATCCGTGATG
This sequence comes from Candidatus Methanomethylophilaceae archaeon, assembly GCA_023230065.1. Lineage (GTDB taxonomy): Archaea > Thermoplasmatota > Thermoplasmata > Methanomassiliicoccales > Methanomethylophilaceae > JALNYB01. The sequence continues at coordinate 2,598 of JALNYB010000020.1, read as the reverse complement.
ATACATCTTGCGTCCATTTTTTCATATATCCAATGCACAAAGAAACCACACACCCCGAAATCAGAAAATGAATAATAAACAAAAAGAAAAACCCGCACGCGGGTTTGTCCCCAGCATTTTTCCAGACGGCGTGCGATTCCTGCGTAGGCGATCAGCCGGAGCAGAGCACGACGGCGCAAGGAAAATGCGATTCGCGTTAATTCGCGGAGATTCGCGGTTCTTTTATTTTTGAGCCACACCTAACATTACATGAAATCGAAGTACACTTCATAAAACAATAACTCCAAAATTCATCCAAAAATATCATCTTGAATCTTCTTATAGCACCCCTCTAAAAACTGCCCGATATAATTTTTATGCGCGGTTAATTTTCTCACTCTTATCTGCGAAATCCAAAATAATCGATCATAATTATTCAGAACCTGCCGTTTCGTAATGAATTTCTATCTATATATTAATGCCTCATCTCACCAAACACTATTCTAAAATTCCTATCGTACAAAAAATATGCATATATTTATACGTATCGAATTGAATTTTATATATGTAATGTTAAATTATAACTCAATTTATGAATTATCAAAAAACAGCGTCTTAAATGATCAAATACTAAACGTAAATCTTGAAGGTATTGGATTGATATTTCCAGATGTAAGTCCCGAACCAATCATCAAAATTCTCATTCCCATATTCATAGGGATAATTGGCATACTGCTTCTACAGTTCCCCAGAACAAACTAGGATCAGGGTCGCACTGAATCTTAGTTATAATCTGGTTCCCCATTTTGAATATACTACTTTATCCCCCTTCACCCCAAATAGTACCCACACCAATGACCGGCGGAGAAGAAGTATTCAAATATAAACAGTGCCTCATCTTACGCAGCGACATAAAACTCAGCTGCGGAAAAATGTGTGCCCAGGCAGCCCATGCCTCCATCGGCGCCTACGAAAAAGCCTCCCTTGCTGACAAAAAAGAATGGCTCCGGGAAGGCCAGAAAAAAGTCGCCCTCAAAGCCTCCGGCGAACGAGCCCTCTACGAACTCAAATTCGCTGCAGAAATGGCAGGCGTCCCTGCCTCCCTCATCATCGACGCCGGCTACACCGAGATCCCCCCCGGAACCATCACGGCGCTTGGCATCGGGCCCGCAAAAGCCGAACTCATCAATAAAATAACCGGGCACCTCCCCCTCCTCTGACATGAAACCATCCACCCACCCACTCGAAATCGACCTCGGCATGCGGTACTACGCCACCAGCCAGCCGGGAGTCGGCGGACGTCTGCGAACGACGCCCGAAGACTTCGTCGTCGAAGAACTGCCCATCACCTTCACCAACACCGGACCCTACACCATCTGCAAACTCACCAAACGCTCCTGGGAACACCAGCACGCCATGCACGAGATCACCGACCGGTTAAGGATCAGCCAGAAACGCATCGGATGGGCAGGCACCAAAGACAAAAACGCCGTCACCACCCAGTACATCTCCCTCTACAACGTCCCGGTAGAAATCCTCGAGAACCTCAACATCAAAGACATGATCATTGAACCGGTCGCCACCCACCAGTTCTCCCTCGGCCTCGGGCAGCTCCTGGGCAATACCTTCAAGATCACTCTCCGGGACTGCGAACCGGAAAACCTCGCTGAGATCACCTCCGCCATCGCAGGCGAGATCGCGACCGGGATCCCCAACTACTACGGACTCCAGAGATTTGGCGCACTCAAACCCGTCACCCACAAAATGGGATACCATATCCTTCGAAACGAGTTCAAAGAAGCCGTCGACCTCTACGTCGGAGGCTGCTTCCCGCACGAATCCGAACAGATCCAGAACGCCCGCAGAGCATTCGCCGAAACCGGAGACGCAAAAACCGCTCTGTATGAACTCCCCTACTGGCTCTCTTATGAACGGATCATGCTCGACTCTCTCGCCAAAAACCCCGGCGACTACGGAGCGGCCCTTCAGGCAATGCCCCCAAAACTCCTCTCCATGTTCGTCTCGGCATACCAGTCCTGGCTCTTCAACATCGCCCTTTCCAGGAGATGCGAAGACGGAACTCCGCTCAATGAACCACAGATCGGCGAACATCTCGAGTTCACGAACGGGCGGATCGACACCGTCACCGAGAAAAACATCGCGACCGCCCGCCAGCATATGAAACGCGGAAGATGCTTCGTCGTCGGCTGGATGCCCGGAAAGACCCTCCCGGTCGCTCCGGGTCCTCTCGAAGAGACGATGACTGCCCAGATGGACAAGGACACCATCTCCATGCAGAGCTTCGCAGACGCAGCAGAGTTTGTAAAAACCAACTTCGACGGAGCCCACAGGAGAATTTCTCTTGCGACCGAAGTAAAGACCGCGGTCTTTGAAAACAATGTGGAGTTGAGCTTCGTTCTGCCGCCCGGCCATTACGCGACCACCGTCGCGAGAGAGTTCATGCAGGCAGCTCCCGAAAAAATGGTCTAACGGCCAACTCCTTTTTTAGACAGCGGGATTTCGAAAACCCGGATTCGCGATACATATAAGGTGCCTGCAGGCAACTCTACACGTATGAGGAAATCTGCATTTCTCCTGATACTTATCCTGATTTTTGCC
>JALNYB010000101.1 GCA_023230065.1 Candidatus Methanomethylophilaceae archaeon | reverse complement strand
AAGCCGCAGTGAAAAGAAACAGCACAATTATCATCATAAAAAGATCGGAAACGGTCGGAATAGATACAGGCATCTACCTAGGTGTTGATAACCCGTACGATCTTCACCGGCGTCTGATCGATGAGGGCGTGATTTTCATAAAAGACCCTGAAAGAATTCCTCTGGGTGTACGTACTTCTTTCCTTGATGATGACGGAAATGTTCTCAACGCTATAGAGATGAACGCAGAACTCCGTTTATGATAAGAGGTATTTTATTGATTTTGTACTATTCACATGCATGAAGGTCATCGCCCTTAATGGAAGTCCACGTCTTGTAGGAAATACCAGCAACATTTTGATCGAAGTTCTAGATAAAATCGAGAAGGAAGGTATCGAAACAGAACAGATACAGCTGTATGCATATGATATGGAACCATGTAATGACTGCAGATCATGTGAGATGAGAGGCGACGGAAGATGCATAATGGAAGATGATGAACTGAACGATATCGTTGACAAACTTCGCCAAGCAGATGGCATCATCCTTGCTTCACCGGCATATTTCAGTACATGTTCTGGACAGATGAAGATCTTCATGGAAAGAGCAGGATTGGCCCTTGAAATGGGCGGTCTGGACCTTCAAAGGAAAGTGGGCGGTGCAATTGTTGTGAATACACACGACGGAGGATCGATGGCATATGCTCAAATGGTGAGCTGGATGCTTCGTAACAAGATGATTGTTATAGGTGGATGCCCCGAACCCGTAGTTATCTCTCATAATTCACCTCAGTACCTTGATGACAAAGCAGGAATGAAAGGTGTCATGAGCATGGCAGAGGAAATGGCCTGGACCATCCTTCGTCTTAACGGACTGAACTGAATATCACCGAAATCGTCCGTTTGATAGTTTAGTTTAAACGATTAAAAAATCATAAAAGCAGGCTTAACGCCCGCTTATATGATCAAAAGAAATAGAATCCGCATTTCTCTTCTACAGATATCTTTGCAACAGCCGCCATTCTCTCCAACGGCCCACTGTAGCGCCTGACCATCATCTTTCCCTCTTCCGGAAGAGCTGCTGTCAGAATATCGATTTCCTCAAGTAATTTGACTCCATCCTCTGGAGTGAGTTTCTTCTTTACTGCTGCAAGTTCGGGCGCAGATGCGACAATATTACACTTGTACTTCTCTGCGATTCCCGGAAGCAGACTGTTATCGGGTCCGAATGCACCGATGCATCCTCTGCCCTTATCCCATGAAAGAGAACATTTTGCACAGATCTCATTCATCTCATCGAAATCTACAAGATCCCATCCTGTAAGCTGGTTCTCTTTTTTGGATGCTTTTAATGCTTTTTCCTTCTGCTCTTCAGAAAGTTTAGACATCTCCACCCATCCTGTACAGATTTTTTTAACCTTATCCTTCAGAAGTAACAGATCGGAATCCACCTTTATCTTGTCCATATATATCGCATCCGTATCTGCATTCACTCTGTTCCTTTTCATGAATGCTTCCCAATCTTTCACAATAGACTTGGCATCATCCAAAGATACGATATCATCGTATTCAACGACGTTTTCAAATCCTTTGATATCGTCGACAAGCACCCTGATCACACTTGATTTCAATTCTCTACATGATGCATTCTCTGCGTCCGTCTCACAAATTCCTATATTGATCCCCATTGGTCAACTTCCTGATTATATCCAACGTATCGGGCGATTAATAACTTATCCTTATAAAGAACATGATAAAAACCTAATAATAAATACAAAAGTATGAAAACATCAAACATGCATATAACAATCACATGGCAGATATCAGGATACGCAAGAGAAAAAGAATGAGAGCCAAGGACATCAAGGTAATTTCAGCAGTGCTGGAATCCGAATTGGGTGTTCCTGTTTTCAGTGAGGATTCGCCTGTAGATCTCGCTGAGAGCACTGAATTCAATCTTTTATTTGTAGGAAGCGACATTTTAGGTCTTGTCGTCGATGGAAGACCGTTCCTCACTGTCAGAGGCATCATCAAATACAAGCCCACCAAAAGATTCGTTACGATTGATATGGGCGCAGTACCATTCATAATCAACGGAGCAGACTGCATGGGACCAGGAATAGTCGAAGCCGATGAAAACATCAACATAGGCGATCTTGTATGGATACGCGACGAAAAAAACAAAGTTCCATTGGCCGTGGGTATATCGGAACGTTCAGGTGCTGAACTTATAGCTAAAAAAAGCGGAAAGGCCATCAAGATGATCCATAATGTAGGTGACAAGCTCTGGAAATCCGGCGAATAAAATGTTTTTCAAAAAAAAGAAACCAGAGAAAAAAGAAGAAGAAAAGGTCTTTATCGACCTTAACGACTATCGTACACAGTCCAATGTCCAATCGGATGCACACGTGAAGATCATCGAGGTCACAAGATCATCCGATCTGAAACCAGTGACCGATATGGCATACAGAGGCAACATCCTTGTTTTGGACTTCTCGCGTTTCGCCGACGGCGACGATGAGAAAAAAGCGATGGCGCGCCATCTTCTGAAAGTCGCAATTGACATAAACGGAGCTTTCACCGAAGCTTCCGAAAGACTCATGATATTGAGCCCCAGCGGACTACATATCGATAAATGCCGCATAACCCACAAGGAAAAATGATCCCATGACGGATGATATGAAGATTATCCATGATCCGGTGCACGGAAACATCAAGGTGAACGGCGTTTTCCTTGATATCCTTGACAGACACGAGATGCAAAGACTACGCTCGGTGAAACAATTAGATTTCGGATATCTTGTGTTCCCAGGAGCGAATCACACAAGATTCGAGCATTCTTTGGGTGTGTATCACCTGGCAGGAAGCATGGCAGATGCCATAGGACTCTCCGAGAAAGACTCGATGACAGTTAGGGCCGCAGGCATGTTGCACGATATATGTCACGCACCCTATTCCCACACTTTAGAAGAGATCATTGAAGAACGTACAGGCCTTGACCATATGGGCCTTGCAAGGAAACTCATCAAAGGAAAAATCAGAACATACAGACAACAGGATGAGGACCTATTCGGATCTACGGGACCCATATCCGAACTCCTTGAAAAGGAAGGAATAGATTCGGATCTTGTATGCGATCTCATCGCATATCCCGTTTCGAAGAACAAAGGATTGGAAGATTTCGGAAAGAATGCGCATCACTCATACTTCCCGTCAAAGGATTACGCGCATCAAATCATACACGGACCTGTGGATGCGGATCAGATGGACTATCTTGTAAGAGACGCACATTACACAGGCGTTTCCCTAGGTATGATAGACATCGAACGTCTGCTGAGTACTATGAGAGTATTCAACGACCGCATTGTCATCGAAAGAGGAGGTTCAGCAGCAGCTGAAGGCCTTATGGTATCACGTTCTCTGATGTACACTTCTGTATATTATCATAAAACTGTAAGGATCGCGAAGACAATGATAACCAAAGCCGTGGAAGCTTCCGCTCTGGATGTTTCCGATGCGTACACCTGGTCTGACTCTGACCTAATAGAAGCTTTGACAGAGGAGGGAGGAATACCTTCCAGACTTGCGAGAAGCGTTCAGAACAGGATGCTTTATAAGAACGTACTGACCAAATTTAGCGAAGACACCAACGATGAGACCGCAAAATTATTGGCACAGTACTCCAAATACAGAGAGAGGAAACAATTGGAACAGGAAGTCGCCGACAAAGCAGGAGTCGATATCTCTGAAGTAGCCATAGACATGCCTTCGAGTTCTACGTTACTCTCGAAGATAAATATCGGTAAGACAAACGTTTCCATACTGGATGACGGAAAGGTCAGATCCCTTACAAGGACTTCACCGATCGCGAAGGCTTTACAGGCGAGGGACACATTCGGATGGTCGATCATCGTCTCTGCACCAAGATCTAGTTCAGAAGCCGTAAGAAGGGCCGTTAAAAAAGTCCTTAACCTTTGACCACGCCGATCGGTGTGAGTTTGGCTACTTTTCCCGTGAGCCCTGCATCACAGACGACTTTGATGACCTCATCAACATCCTTGTATGCTGCGGGCGCTTCTTCTAGAAGTCCTTCATCAGAACCATTCCTGAGATATATATGGCTGTTTGCCATCTGCGCCCTTACATCGTCTATGTTGAGATTGTTGATGGCTGCACTGCGTGACATCTGTCT
>JALNYB010000100.1 GCA_023230065.1 Candidatus Methanomethylophilaceae archaeon | reverse complement strand
TCTTTTCTGTAAGATAGATGACAGCTGTAGCCAATCCTCCATGCTCGAATATCTTGGTGTCTCTTACATATTTCATATTAATCCTCCAAACAGACCACGGATCAGATCCTCGGCGAATATTTCGACATGTATCCCTATGAATACGAATAATGGTATTGTGACTATGATAATGAATAATATCGATGTCAATTCAACAAGATGATAACATCTTGTGACGTCATCTATGGTCGGCATGGGACTGCCAGCTCCCATGATGTAGACATCTTTCTTTTCCATAGATATGCCCAATGCGGCGGCGACGGCTGTCATCGGCCATCCGCTATTAGGACTCGGCGTCATGGCGTGATCCCTTCTTGCCGCCTCGATTATACCCGGATGAGGAGGCATGCGCATCAATTTTGCTGCCAACCAGACAAAAACCGGCGATACTCTTGATGTTATGAAACCCAGAACATCATCGAACTTTGCGGGGAAGAATCCTAAATTACGATATTTGTCGTTCAGATACCCCCACATCGCATCCATGAGATTACAGCATCTGAACATTACAGACCCTGTGAGTCCTAGTAATCCAAAATAGAAAGTGGGCGAACAAACGCTGTCGACTAGATTCTCTGATACGGTCTCACAACATGACGATGCTATGTGCTCCGCATCCATTCCCTTTGTTTTGCGGCTGACGATCATCTGCACCTTTGCGGCCGCTGCTTCTGTATTTCCTTCGCGAAGGTCCTTCTGAATAGGCATACAGTGTTTTCTGAATGAGAATACGGCAAATGATATCTTGAAGAAGAATCCGCACAGAATGATCCAGAGTATCTCTCCCCAACATACAGTATAATTTCCGATCTCTGATGTCCAATCTCCGAGCTTGACACGCACTAACATGCACACTGTGATCGAAATGAACCAGAATATGCAGAATACAAGAAGATACGACAATAATCCCCATAAATGTGCCCATCCAGAAGCTCTGTTCTTCACGCGTCTGTCAAGCCATCCGAGAATATTTCCCATCCATCTCAATGGATGAATCGCATTGGGAACCTCACCTATGAAACGATCTATCAACAACGCAACAATGACGATAAATATCGCATCGACCCAGAGTTCCATGATATCACCTTAACGCTTTCATTGAATTCTCAACCGCTTTGATGAACAGATCATTTCTCTCGCGGTCCTTCACACTGAACCTTACATACCATTCGAACGGATAACCGAACGATGCACAATCTCTGACCATGACATTATCTCTGAGCATAAGCTTCTGAAATTCGGCACTTTTTATACCTAATGATCTCAGAGGATCGAAATAAAAGAAAGAATCAGATAATTCCCCTACAGGAAAATCCAAAGCTTTCAGTTCTTTATTCATCACTTTTGATTCATCGAACATTATCCTTGCCGCTGTATGGACATAATCCATCCTTTCTCCTATGAGAACACGAGCGACGGTCTGTTCGATCTGACCTACATTCCAGGTCATCCTGACTTTTTCCATCTCTGCTATCAGATCTTTATCTCCGAACCCAAAACCGATCCTTATTCCCGGAATCGCGAATGATTTTGTAAGCGAACCTGCAACTATCAGATTCTTGTATTGTTTTACATACTTGGCACACGAGATCTTATCATAATCTGCGACCAGTTCCAAAAGCGTCTCATCCAAAAATACCAGAGTATCGTGTTCTTCGCATTCCTTGACGATCTTCAAAATTTTATCCCTAGGTTCAACCCGTCCTGTCGGATTATTGGGATTGCATATGTACAGGGCCTTGATGCCCATGTCGATGAACTCGGAGATCTTATCGACATCCAATCTGAAATCTTCATCCTCTGTGAGGTCATTCCACCAGATATCTGCTCCGACTATCCTGCACTGCTGACCGTATTCCGCAAATGACGGACGGCTCAAAAGGACCTTGTCACCTGGATTTATGAAAGTATTGGGAAAATTCCTTATAATATCAGAAGAACCTGCTCCGATCGTTATATTCTCTATATCCACGGAGAACGTTCTTGCGATAGTCTCCTTGAGTTTTATACATGAATCATCGGGATAATGGCCTAGCTCGCTTACAGCAGACAAGATTATCTCATCCAGATCTGCCGGAGGCCCGAAAGGATTCAGATTATGACTGTAATCCTCTACGCCGTCAAGTTTCCATGCCTGACCGCCGTGAACTGTTTTGGGAAGCCCCCTCAATGCGTTCCTTGACCTCATTTTATTCACTGGGTGCATCGTGGTTGGATTATTAATCCTATCGCGTGGATACAATTCTATCCATCATTTGCATCAAAGATGGTAATCGCCGACATATTTCTTAGGAAGTACGAATAATTCCCCATCTCTGTCGAATCCTACAGAAGCACTGACCTCATAGACATCTTGGATGAGCTCTTCGGTTATGATCTCCTTGGGATCCCCCATTGATACGATCTCACCCTTTTTCATGATGATACATTGGTTACAATATCTTGCCATAAGCGAGATGTCATGCTCTGCAACAAGGATCGTCATATCTTTCTTAACCATTGCTGTAAGATATTCCATTACATCAAGCTTATATTTCATATCAAGGTGCGCGGTGGGTTCATCCACGAGCATAAGCCTAGGTTCCTGAACGTATGCCTTTGCGATGAGAACACGCTGCCTCTCTCCGCTTGAAAGCATGTTGAGAGGCCTATCCTGCAATTGGGTGACACCGAATTTCTTTAGCGCATCAATAACGGAGCTTTCATCAACATCTGTCTCCCACCACATATTCTTGAGATGAGGATATCTCCCCAACATAACTGTTTCATAAACAGTAAGACCGAAACTGTTCTTCAATTCAGCGGGAACGTTGGCTACTTTCTTTGCGATCTCGGATATGGTCAGGGAATGAACTGATTGCCCATCCAACATAACATCTCCTGAAGACATCGGATGCATCTTGTTAATGCATCTCATCATGGATGTCTTTCCGCAACCGTTGGGTCCTATCAGACCTACAAGCTTTCCTGGTTCTAATTTAAATGAAACATCACGCACTGCATGATACCCGTTCTCGTAATATTTGTTGAGACCTTTCAATTCCAACAAAGGTGTTTCATCCATCGTACATCCTCCCTTTCTTGATAAGAAGATAAGCAAACAGCGGTATTCCTATGATCGTTGTGATCGCGCCTACAGGCAATTCCTGAGGGATCATGATCATCCTCGCCAATAAGTCTGCGAACAACATGAGTGCCCCTCCTGTTGCTATGGAAGCGGGTAGAACGAGCCTGTGATCCCCTCCCAGGATCATACGGCACATATGAGGTATGACCAGTCCGACGAATCCGATGATACCTACGAATGCCACACATACAGATGTTATAACAGATGCCAAGATGAGCATCCATCTGTTGAATCTCTTTACATTCAGACCCATCTGCCGTGCCTGATCCTCTCCCAAAAGGACAAGATTCAATTCTTTGGCCCAAAGCAATGGAACCAACGACATCAATACAGCCGGAATGAAAACCAGCCAAACCGTATTCCATCCTATATTAGCAAAACTTCCGTAAAGCCATGATATGGCACTATGCAATTGTGCAGACGACGTAGTCACAAGCATGATCGTCTGAATAGACGAAAATGCCAATCCTATTACAACTCCTGCCAAAACATAGTTCGTTGACGAACCGCCTGATTTCTCCGCGATCAACATCGTAAGTCCGAATGCAATCAGACCTCCGAACACCGCAACAATAGGTGTTGCAAAATTGCTTCCTGCCAATAATCCGAAGAATGTGAAATCAGCTGCGATGACCGCAACTGCGAATGTACCTGCTCCCGCAGATACTCCCATTATATATGGATCCACAAGCGGATTCCTGATGATCGCCTGATAGATACATCCTGCAACAGAAAGACCAATTCCCACACCCAGTGCCGCAATAGCCCTAGGAAGACGCGATTCGTATACTATTATTTCATCATAGGAGAGATTCTGCCCGTGCTTTCCTATCGCAGAGATAAGCGCTGAAAATGCATCCGAAAGAGATATCGTGCCCGAAGGTCCGAATGCCAAACAGCACATGAATGTGATGAATGTCAATACTATGCCGAATATCAAAACGATCAATAGACGACGTTTATTCTGTTTCGTTTTAGATACCCTATCATTATTGAATCCGCTTTTCTTTGAC
>JALNYB010000019.1 GCA_023230065.1 Candidatus Methanomethylophilaceae archaeon | reverse complement strand
TCTTTTTACGGCATATTAAACTATCAATACTGTTTTCCAGGGTACATGGACTCACTTCGTGCCGCGAGATATCCCTTCCTCCGGGAATCTGCCGAATTCGCAGAATCTAATTCTGCAGACATAGAGTCCTTGATATCTTCCCCTTCTTACGAAGATGCCAGAAAAAGAGGTATGCAGAGAGTTCTTGATGCCATTGACAAGCATACTATCTCTGACAGATCCTTATTACAACAATATGATCGATTGATGGAGGTGCTTTCATATCCATATGCCAGAATGCTTGTGTCTTGCATCAACGATCGCTATCTGACAAAAAGATACGCTCTCGCTGAAGGCGTCAGAATGAACTTCCTTCTGCATAATGACCCTGAATCGAATGTAATTGTAGCACAGGAATTAGAGATAAAATCCTCGATAGACCCTGATGGAAGAATCGCAATCCACTTTGGAAACTACCTCAGATATTCGTGTGTCCTTAAGGCTGTCGAATGGAAACTCATCAATATGGATCTCCGCAAAGGATATGTTCATCTGGATCCGGAGAAATTTGACCGTCTTATACAAACTGCCCTTCAGGAAAGAATTGAAGCCGAACTTCCTTTGAAGGTGCCTGATGAGTTCCAGAGAGCCATCAGGAAAGACGTTGAGCATGTAGCTGCAGTATTAGCTGAAAACAAAGTCAAACTCAGCCCTACAGGCGGCAAAGGCATGGAATTGGAATATCTGCCACCGTGCATTCGCACGATACTTGCAAACGCACAGAATGGAATGAATCTACCTCACAGCGCAAGATTCGCATTGGTATCATTCCTGCATGCACTCGGAGTCTCATACGACGGGATCATAACGCTGTTCTCACAATCGCCTGACTTTGATGAATCCAAATCAAGCTATCAGATCAAACATATCACAGGAGAACTTTCAGGAGGCGATGGTTACACTCCACCAGAATGCTCCACCATGAAAACCAACGGCATATGTTACAATCCAGATGAATTGTGTAACCGTGAAACGGTCAATCATCCTTTGACATATTATAGAATAAAATCTGGTAATTTTGTAAAAAAAGAAGAAGAAAAGAAAGAATGATTGCTCATTTTTTCTTATTCTGTTCTCCTAATGCTCTCCATGTGATTATTCCTCTCTGAATCGCAGTTATGTTACCTACAACTGCAAACCAGAGCATCATAATCTCAAGCCAATAAATATGATAATCTCCGATATCAAGAGTAGGATATCCAAGCGCACACATGACGAATTGTATTATCGGGAATAATGTGCTGAGAACAACACGATCCGCACGCCCGAGAAGGCCTGCGTACAAACGAGGTGCTCCGATTGCTTGTGCCTGTGTACCCATATAGGATGTCAGAAGAACACCAACGAGTGCCAGCATACCCAGATATGGATTGCACCAAGCACTTACGGCAACACCACCGATCATGAACACGTCTGCATAACGATCAAAAACATGATCGAGATAATCTCCTTTGTTAGATGCTTTTCCTGCAAGTTTTGCAACCTTGCCATCCAATGCATCGAAATAACCTGAAACTATCACAACTAATGCTCCGAGTAGGAGAAAATAGTGACTATCATAGCTGAAATACAGTAACAGACCCGAAATGAATGCTAATATCAATCCGATCCACGAGATATAGTTAGGATTGACATTTATCAGTTTTTTTGCAACGGGAGTTATTGCAAAATCTACATCTTTTCTACGCGCATCTAGAACCATTTTTCCACCTCGTCAGTCCAATTGGTCTTTCCTGGTAAATAGCCATCTACCTTTCCATTAATAATATCGACTACCGAATCCACAGCGTCCAAAACACTTCCAGACGAACAATCAACCTCATAAACAGGAATGTCCGACTCCATAGCTTCGCAGAGAATTACATCGAGTATCTCTGCCTGAACATTTTCCTTTACTTTACCCTCATTATATCCTCTCGCCTCGAGTCTTTTAGCAAGAACATCGGGATGACATCTGAAGACTATGATCGTATGACTGTCGACACAATGTGAAAGATGACTGTCCAAAAAAACCGTCTCATCCTTCTGTCTATATCCTTCCAAAGAAATATTCAAGCTATCTATATCCACATTGAAAGTGTCTCTTTTCTCATCCTTTTCGCCTAAAAGATCATGGTCACGAAGATGCTTGTTGATATCGACTACTACATAACCTCTTCTTTTCAACTCTTCAGAAGCAGATGTCTTTCCAGTTCCAGGAGTTCCTGTAAGTGCGATGACTGGCATATTATCACTTCAGATATTTTTCTACACGTTCGAGAACCATATCCCAAGTTGGAACATTGGTAAGAGCGCCTACTTTTTCAACTACGAATGAAGAGACTGCGGCTGCGATTACCAGGGAATCTTTTATACTGTATTTATTGTAGAGCCCAGCATAAAATCCCGCTCTGTATGCATCTCCGGCACCTGTTGCATCAACCATTGCATTACCTTTTACAACAGGAATCTCGTATAGTTCTCCGTTGATCCTTGCAATGCTTCCGTTATCTCCTAATGTACGGACAACTAGTGGTTCATTGACAGCTAGAACATCTCCGATATCGAGATGTTTCTCAATGGCCTTGGCTTCATAATCATTACAGAACAGAGCATCTGAAAGTTCTATTGCTCGGGTAAGTTTGTCCTTATCCCACATTTTGTATATCTCTTGCGCAGGATCCAAGGCTATCTTCAAACCAGATGGTCTGATAGCATTCATTACTGAGATGTAATACTCAGGATCACCTGTGCAGAAATGCACATATTGAGACCTCTTTGCAGAATCCACAAGCATACGTCCCAATTTACTGGCACAGCCTTGCGGACCCTGATAGAATATGACCTCTTGTTCCATGGCCGAATTGTTGAGAACGAGAGCTAAAGACGTCTCATAATCATCTACCTTTACCAATTCATCCATTATGAGTCCGGAATCCTTCATGATATCTTCATATTGAACAGGAAAATCCGATCCGACGAATGAACATATGGCCGTTGGAACTCCCAATTTTGCAGCAACAACTGCAATGTTTGTACCCGTTCCGCCCAGGGTTGTCTTTTTTGATACAACATCGACAGATTCATTCAGTAACGGAAAATTCTTGATCGATATTATCTGGTCTATCGTGATATGTCCGTAGACCGACAAGAAGGGCTCTTTTGACATATATTACTGTAAACTGAAGCGGGTATTAAAACAATTCATATCTATCTGTCTTTATTGCTGTTCTTAGCAAGATCTTCGTATAATGCAGTAAGTTTCTTTCCCACGTTCTCAGTAGAATACTCCTCAGCTGTTTCCCTCGCATGAGGTCTTATGTCGCACTTGTGCTCAAGACAATTCATTATCGCTTCCGCGCAACCTTCAGAGGTTCCGTTGAACAAGTACCCGTTGACTCCGCTCTTGACGATGTCAACAAATGCTCTCCCATTAGAACACGCCGCAGGCAGCCCGCATCCCATGGCCTCAACAATAGTAAGGCCCTGAGTCTCAAACCTTGATGCCGATACGACAACATCTGAAGCGGAATAATGAAGAGGTAATTCCTCATCAGATACGAATCCTGTAAAAATGATACGATCATTCATTCCACTCTTTTCCACCAATGCTTTTATGTCATCTAATGCCGGCCCCCTGCCTACAATCATCAGAATAACATCATCAGGTAGAGATTTCACAGAATTTACAACGACATCTATATTCTTCTCATAGGAAACCCTGCCCACGTGGATCACAACACGCTTGTTCTCCAATCCGTATCTCTTGCGTATCTCCGAACCATCTAGACCCTCTCTGAATTTATGAACGTCTATTCCTATAGGAATAACTTCAGTCCTTTTCGGATGGACACCGTTCTCTTTGAATTCTAATAATGTTGACGGAGTCAATGCAATGATACAATTCGGTCTCTTCAGAAGATTCCTGATGTATATCCAAGCCAACTTAGCCTGTATATCCATCGGAATTTTCAGTGGCGAATAATACTGCATTGTATCAACAACATTCGTCACATATGTCATGACTGTGGGGATGTGTGTCGTGTGAGCTGTTATCAAAGCTTTCAACGCCATGAATGTCACGCCATATATGTGGATTATATCTACATCCAAGCTCTCGATTACTTCTCTCTTATTAGATGGGTATATTGGTAGGAAATATTCAGGATATTTTTTGAACTTCTTTGAACGGAAATAATAAACTCCTGGCTCTCTGTCTTTCTCTCCTGGATCAGGTGCAATGACAAAAACAGTATGTCCCATATCTTCAAGGGCCTTTTTCAGAGTGACCACTGCTGTGACCACACCGTCTCTTGTGGGAAAATAACTGTCAGTTATCATTGCTATTCTCATGATTTCATGTTCCTTCTTGCCAACTTGATACGTAATGCACCTGCTCATCAGTCATAGTATCGATGGTTACGCCCATGGATTCCAATTTGATCTTTGCGATCTCAAGATCCATGTCCTCAGGAACGTCATAAACTTTGCATTCCATCTTACTGTAATTATTTTTAACATATTCTATGCCGAGAGCCTGTGTTGCAAAACTAGTATCCATGATCTCTGCTGGATGCCCCTGACCTGCCGCTAGATTCATAAGACGTCCATCAGCTATTAAGTAAAGTTTACGTCCATCCTTTGTCAAATATTCCTCGATGGAGTCACGGACCTGAGTAACATTTTTTGTGATCGAGTTGAGATCTGATTTGCTGATCTCATTATCAAAATGACCGACATTACCCATAACACATCCATCCTTCATGGTAATGAAATGTTCTGCTCTAACTATATCTCTACATCCGGTAACAGTTATGACGATGTCTGCTATTCTAACAGCATCTACCATTTTCATAACTTCGAACCCGTCCATTTTTGCTTCGATAGCTTTGATTGGATCTATCTCAGTGACGATAACACTGGCACCGAGGCCCTTTGCCCTCATTGCCACTCCTTTTCCGCACCATCCATAACCAGCAACGACCAAACGTTTTCCTGCAACTATTAAGTTGGTGGCATTCATCCATCCGTCAAATGTCGACTGCCCAGTTCCATATCTATTATCAAACAAGAACTTCATTTTAGCATCATTGACCGAAAGAACAGGAAACTCAAGCTTCTTGTCCTTGGCCATTGCTTTTAGACGCACCACTCCGGTTGTTGTCTCCTCGTTTGCACCCTTTATGTTCGACAGAACGTCTCTGCGCTTGGTATGTGCCATTGTGATGAGGTCTGCACCATCATCGATCAAGAAATCAGGCGCAGTGTTGAGAACAGTATTTAGATTGTTATAATACTCATCCTGATTCTCGCCTTTCTTAGCATGAACATCGAGACCGTATTCTTCCCTCAATGCCATAGCAACAGAATCATCTGTAGAAAGAGGATTACAGCTCGCGAGACATATCTTAGCACCTGCATTTGCGAGTACAATCGCGAGGATACCAGTCTTAGCTTCTGTATGGAGAGCCATTCCTATCTTAAGACCAGCCAGCGGCTGTTCTTTCTTGAACCTTCTATCTATGGTCTGCATGACGGGCATATGTTCATACGCCCAATGCAACCTCAAACTTCCTTTCTTCAATAGTTCTTCCATTAATTCTCACCCTTTTCAAATTCTGACATCAACGAGTTACAAATACGCTCAATCATGATTTTACGATTGTCGTTATTAGAGAAATTAGATATTACATCTGATATCTCTTTCTCATTTCCTTTCATTTCCTTTAAGAATCTCATTATGTTCTCGAGAGCACGTGTCATTTCATCTGAAATGGAAACGCTTGCTGTCTTCGAAGTTCTTGATAATGGATTGAGATCTATGGAAATAACGATCTTCCCCATAGATACCAAAGCCTCTGCACGATCTCCGTCCTCTATCGGAACGATTATAACATCTGAATCGTAAATTCCCTCTTTTGTGCATAATGCACGATCATGATTGAGACCTGCAATCCTAGAATCAGGATTACGGCCTAAGATATTCTTTGCACCCTCAGACTCCATATAAGAGATCAAAAGTTCCATTCTTTCCTCGGTGCGATGAAATATATTTATCTCTAACTTAGCAGGAATATTCTCTGCTAATGCGATAAGATTCTTAGGATCCAATACAGCCGCATTACCATTTACACATACAACTGGATGCTTCGCCCTCAAAAGATATGCAGCTGCTGCTTTTTCAGCAACCAGAGAGGGTTCCAATGAACGTTCACCCATTAGATAGTCGAACGCTTCTCCTCTTCCGTGCGAAATCAAACCTGTCGGATTCACCAATCCTTTCTCTACCATTTCAGCTAGATGCTCTCTTACCATGAGCGATCTGTATCTCGGATGATCTTTGGGGACACTCACATTACAAGGTAAGAGTACAATTGATATAGATTTATGTTCTAATGCGAAATAATGCCAGAGATACGTGTTATTTTGGTGGGCCCCAAATTCGAAGGAAACATCGGCGCAGTATGTAGATCAATGGCTAATTTTGACGTCAGAGAGCTATATCTTGTGAACCCGTGCGAAATAGGAGACGATGCATATCGCAGAGCAAAACACGGTTCCGACATACTTGACAATGCAGTCACAGTAACTTGTATAGATGATGCATTGACAGATTGCTTCCTGGTAGTAGGTACAAGCGGAATAGTTACAAAAGGTGACAAGAATTATGCTCGCGTACCAGTACCAGCCAGAGAATTCGCTCAGAATATACGTGGATATGAGCAAAGGATCGCACTGTTGCTTGGTCGTGAAGATATAGGACTTCTTCAGGAAGAACTCAACAAATGCGACATACTAATCAACGTTCCAACAAGCGAACAATATCCAATATTGAACCTTTCACACGCTGCAACACTTGTTTTGTACGAGATATTCCAAGCCCATTCTGTTGACAGACGGGCAGAACCCGCAGATCACAGAGAAAAAGAACTCATGTTCGAATTCTTTATGGACCTTCTGGATGCCGTAGATTATTCAGAACCAAGAAAGGAAGGTACTGCGGTGATGTTCAGAAGAATGATGGGGCGCTCAATACCTACCAAATACGAATATAACACCATAATGGGAATATTCGGAGATGCTGCGAAGATCATCAACAACGGCAAAAACTACAGATAATCATTTACTATGCGCATTCTCTTTGGAATATTCTCCAGATAGAACCTTCTGGTAAACGCCCTCTATCTTAGAGATCAATCCCTCCCATTTGTAGTTCTGAACTTGAACTAATGCATTCTTTCTCAATTCTTCACGTTTTGATTCGTTTGTAAGAAGATCATTGATAGCATTTGAAAGTGCCTTCGAATCCTTAGGCGGAACAGTGACCCCACCATCCTTCACCGTCTCGGGGAGCCCATTTACATTCGTACAGATTATCGGCCTTCCATAGGACATCAATTCTATGGCTGCAAGGCCCAATGATTCAAACAGAGAAGGCATAACAAAGAACTTGCACGAACCCATCAAATAATTCTTTTCCTCATCTGTAACATATCCTTTCATTTCTATCCTGTCTTCGAGTCCCAATTTAGATATCTTTTTGGACAGACGATCTGAATCAGGACCTTTACCACATATGATTAATTTATAATCGACATCCTTCATAGATTCCACAAGATAATCCAGACCCTTTGTCCTTACAAGCCTTCCCAATGAAAGGATAAAATCCCCCTGTCCTTCTCCGACCTCAGGATATTCAGATAATCCTGTAGGTATGGATGTAACATACTCGGGAGAATAACCGCGCCTTATCAGATCTTTTCTAACATAATCGCTTACTGCGATAACATGATCAAATGTGTCAAGACATTTTGCAAATTTATTATCATTTAATTCAGACACAGTTGCCTGAACGCCGATACCCTCGCCCCACATATTATGATACGTAAAAACTTTTTTTCCATCATATCTTTTAAGGTCTTTGTTATAACTCGGCGCCCATCTGTAATTATAATTCACTATGTCTGGATCCAATGACTCTATTGCCTCGTAAACACCCTTTGAAGAAATAAAAGGAGGATTATAGATATTTATCAATTTAGATTCCAAACGTATGATCCTATAGCCTTCCGGTGTCTTTTCTTCTTTCTGAGTATCAGGAAGTCTTCCAGTGATGATCGTAACATCATGACCTTTCTCAACCAGTAAACGACTGGTATCATGCATTCTGTGCTCTATCCCTCCTCTAAAAGGATAGAAAAATGGATTCACATCAACTATCTTCATCCGAAAGACCTTTTCTTTTTTTCATCACATATGACAATATGAAACTTATACCTATTATCGCGAATATGAATATCAACGTGATCGTCTGAGCTTCTGGTCCACTGAAATAACTATAGAAGAAATCACTCATCAACATAATAATGCCGAATTTCACAAAACATCCTACGACTATGTACATCAGAGATATACCGAGTCTCCAATTTGCGATCTTTATAAAAGCTCCTGCAAACGGAATCATTGGCGCTACACGATTCAACAGAAGAAGCCGTTCATCCCCTAACACTAGGAATCCAATGTATTTATCGACCAATTTCTCTATCTTATTCGGGATCTTGATAAGGGTCACCACAGAATACAATACTAAAATTCCGATTATTTCTGCCAATGCAGCAACACAGATAAGTTCTGTTCCGAATAGCATTGTCGGTTTATACATAAAACAAATTACAAAGAACAACTCAGGAAGCGTAGGGACTACCAACGCATCAAGTAAGAATATCAAGAATATACACAATAATATCCCCCATTCACCGTTAGCACCGAACAAACCATAGATCCAGTCTCCTATATTGAACATCAGTCATCCTCTTAAGAATATCACAAAGTGATCTAATGAGTCTAAGAGCACCGCTATCTGTTAAAACCTTTTGTTAATCATGACAACAGAGAAGTGTATGATATAGGAAAGAACAACATCATTCCGTAACTATCCTGCACTTTTCCTACAATGACCTCAGGTAATATCCCTGTTTTATTGCATAATGCTTCAGATATGTCAACCTTATCGATATTAGTGAATTTTGAATCAGTATTTACTATAATCTTCCCATAATTTGGATCTGTATCGAAGAAATACGATGATAATGCTGCTTGAACAGAACATACAGGGTCCAAAGATGATGCATAAGCCACTGTATACACTCTTTCACTAAACATACTGAAGAATGGCCCTTCCAACATTTCTGCAAGCCTCTCTATAGCTTGACTTATCAGTCTATCTGTTGCGAGAAGAAGCCTGTTGAATATCATATCTCCCCCTTCGTTGAAGACCTTATCCATATCGAATATGATTGTACGCTCCGATAGCTGGATTATCTCTCTCATCTGAGTCCGTGCAGTTGAACTCCTTTCCTTCTCTGAAGCCATAGGAATACTGACCACTGAAATGAATCTTGCCTTTGATTCCTTTGCACACTCTGCAATGATCGGTATTACTCCTGCGCCCGTACCACCTCCGAGACCTGCGGTAACGATGACATTAGAATATCCTTCGATCTGCTCCCTGATATTGTCAGCATAATCAGATGCCAATGCCCATGCAAGATCTGGATCTCCTCTGCAACCATTAACACTTTTATCGGCCATCGAAATTGTGACTTTCGATTCGTTGTTTCCCGTATTTATAGTAACAATTGGTAATTTCGAATTCTTCAAACGAAAAACTGTGTTGCAACCGCCGCCACCACAACCTATAACAACGGTACTGCCCGACAAATCATTCCTCCGAATTCATCCTCGTACGGATGTATTCGCAAACTGCCTTACGAACCGCCTCATCCATTTCTGTATGTTCCACATTTTTCATAAGTACCTTCATGTCGATATTCTTCTTATCTGTAATATTGGCCAATATCTTCAAAATGTCTTCTTGCGTACATTTTGTATAGATAAAATCACTGATGGCCGCAAAAATTACCTCAGATAAACTGGAATATTCTCCAGAATCTACAAATGACTGCAGTACAGCCATGGTATCGGATCCTAATCTGACAGTAATCTTTTGTGTGGAATCCATAAGAATTACTCTCTTGAATCAACTCTGTAAAATAAAGATATGTGTAAGAGGTTTGTGTTGTCTTTAACCAACTTTTTGTTCATCCGAACAAAGCGCTGAGACCTGCTGCTGCGTCTTCTTCACTGACTGCGGGCTCTTCGGGTTCGTCTGCTGCTGCGGGTGCGGCTGCTGCTGCTGCGGGTGCGGCTGCTGCTGCTGCGGGTGCGGCTGCAAAAGAGGCACTTGCGATAGCCTCTTTGATGTCTACTCCCTCGAGTGATGCGATCAATGCTTTGACTTTAGCTGCGTCAACGTTTACGCCTGCTGTCGTGAGAATGGCTGTTACGTCTTTCTCAGTGATTTCTTTGCCAGCAGAGTAAAGCACCATTGCACTGTAAATATACTCCATTTAATTCAACTCCTTTTAGCCGAATAATGCGCTCAAGCCAGCTGCTGCGTCTTCTTCGCTGACCTGTTCGACTTCTTGTTCAACTTTTTGCTCCGCGGGCGCGGATGTTCCTGCTGCGGGTGCGGCCACTGCCACTTTTGCCGCCAAGCTAAGCCTAGCGGCTATGTTTTCGTTTGTGTATCCGGATGCAGAAGCTACGGCAAGCATTTGACTGTCTGCCTTTGCAAGAAGTATTTCAATATTCTCTCTGGTTGGTATCGCGGCTGATATTGAGAGAGCCATTGTCTCCCTGAATGCCTTCGTAACGAGAGTTCTGATTGTTTCCTTTGTGGGATATGCAACCGAAACTGCCAATGCGAATGCATTACTTGCAGCCGTAGCGAACATTGATGAATAGTAACCTTCTGGAATGTTCAATGTTTCCGGACCATATGCTACTCCGTCTTCGAAAGCGACCCTAAGGTCCATTCCGACGATCATGGGTAAGATATCAAGTTTTGGAAGCATTGCTGCAACATTAGCGGGGATGGGTTCTCCAGCCTTCACCAATGGTGTATCCTTCTTGATTGCTATTTTTCCTGCATCAATAAATGCAGGAAGGCCTAATTTCTGAAGTTCACCGATAATCGGTCCTGGTCCAAACGGTGTCGGTCCCTTGTAGACAATAATGTCCATTGGGGCGATGTCTCCTGGTTTAGCAGGAGCAGGTGTCATTGTTGCCTCAAGTTTTTTGTAAAGCTTGAACGGATCAATATCCGTTGTAACAATTGCACACTGACCGTGAACAGCTTCTTTCAGTTTTTCGATACCTGGCTTCTGCTTTGCCGCCTCGTCAAGAGCCAAGAGCATAAGATTGTTCTTGGTCATTTTCAATTGAGCATGTGCACGAAGACCGGCTCTCATGGACTGAATCTGCTGTCCTGGAATTCCATGCATGTCGACGATTGCGACAACTGGGTTTTCCATCATGTCCTGGACAATTTCGCTTACCAGATCCTTCTTCCAAGCTGCGACGTGTACCATCTTAGACCTCCTTACAATATCCTCTCTGATGGACCCATTGATGTCTTTACGTATGCAGAAGCAATGTTCATCTTACCTTTTTCAAGGCGGAGTGCAACACGCTTCAGGATGATCTCGACATTTTCAGCGATATCATCTGCAGACATATCAACTGATCCAACGGGTACGTGGAAAGTTTTCCTGTCTTTCGTTCTGACGGTCACAGACTTACGGAGGCTCTCGACCATATTTGCGGGATCTACTCCCGGCGGTATGGGCTTAGGCATTTTTCCGCGTGGACCTAAAACAGTACCCAATCTTTTACCGACTACCGCCATAAGCGGTGCTTCAGCGATAAAGTATGTTGTGCTGTTTGCGATCTTTTTAGCCTGTTTTTTGTTCTCAGCGAGCGCACCCAATTCTTCGGGTGTGATCACGAGATCTGCAACGTCTTTGGCTTTAAGGGCTAGTTCGCCACCACCAATAACACAGATCTTGATTTTCTTACCGCGACCGGCCGGGAGGATTACATCTTCCTGGATACGGTTCTTTGGTATTGAAAGGTCAATATCTTTGAGATTGATAGCCAACTCAACCGTTTCAGTAAAATTGCGCTTCTTCGCACTCTCGAGTGCTTTCTGCACAGCCATTACGGTTGGTTTTTCTGCCAATACAATTCCTCCTTGTAGTAACACGAGCCCGGAGGCTCTTCTACAAGCAGTCACTGCTAAACTATAACATATATAAAAGGTTTGGTACAGTAATTCGAAAATATCTATACTATGAAAACAACGAACAACGAATTCATAAATATACATGACCTCGATACCAAGTCATGGACAACGATGATAGCTCAGACGATACTTATGAATCTTATGAAGATTATGAATTAAGCAACAATATTGATTTCATTTCAGTTATGTGTCTATTCTTCTTCAGTATGACCCTTATAATCGTAGGTCTGAATTATATGAATAATTCTATGAATATGTTCGATGCAACTGGTACCGAATATACAATCTTCAAAATAGTTGCGGGTGCACTCCTCATAGCTATGGCATATTACGCAGGCAAGAATGACATGATAACAGAAGGAATGCTTATTGGAATGTGGGGCGTCTCAATATTCATATTCGGACTCTCCGCTTGGTATGGATTCGATGGATTCTTCCTCATCAATGTCATGATTGGTATCGGAACCCTTGTTGCCACAATCATATTGTTCGCGACATATAACATTCTATCTGGAATATCATCACTTTTGATGGCCATTGCATTTTTGGTATTATCTCTATTCAACGGAGACACATCAATACTGATCGCAGGTATCGCATTACTCGTAAGCGGAATAATATTCCTATACCAGGCTATCGGAAACTGGATTTTCCTAGAAACCGAAAAGGACGTGCTTCCCGTTCTATAAACTCAATTCGCGGTCGAAAGACCGCATTATAACTTTTAATTCTTAATTGCCGTGAAACATACCCAGTTCTTATCTTCTATAACGTCCACTTTTACAAAGAAACCATTATTTTCCAATAATTGTACCATCTCTTCATTAGTCACCAATTTAAAATTACAAAGCTTTGCAAGCTTAGAGATTTTATCGTTGAAATTCGGATGAGGATATTGTTCAGACACTATCTGAAAACATTTTCCAAGCTTCAATACTCTATGTATCTCCTTGATTGCCATAGAAAGATCCGACCAGAAAAAATATGTCTCAAATGCAGTAACAAGATCAAATGTACAATCTCCGAATGGAAGTTCGAATACTGAAGCTTTTAAGATCTTACATCTCCCGGAATCTATATCTTTCCGGTTGGTTTCCAAAGCTTTTGCTACAGCCTCTTCAGATATGTCAACACCTATCAAAGAAGCAGTTGGATATTTCATAGATAGAATAGATAGCTGCATCCCTCCACCACATCCAACATCTAGTATACTGGTATAATTTGAAGAAAGTTTTTCAATGGCCCATTCAGAAAGAGGCCTGTGGTGAATGTTCATGTCTTCCAAGATTAGGCGTCCCCCTTCTCCACGAGGACATCCAAATTGAGTATAATCCATAGCAGCGTAATACTAGCAGAAGATATAGAAATATTGGAAGAACTGTTTTTATTTCATTTTTCATCAATATTATTCTAAGTTCGGGCAGCAGTGAACATTTGAAATACGATTATAACCACAACTGCGAGATGATATCAAGACAATTTAGATATGAAAACAAAATTGCAGACAATACAGCTTGAAAATTATTGGATAATGTAACTTACCTCACGTAAACCTGATAAACACGCGTATTATGGTCCCAATCCTAATGTGGAAGATCGGTGATCTAAGAATCGAAGGCCGCGTGGTCCTGGGACCCATGTCTGGCATAACATGCAGAAGCTACAGAGAATTCATGAAACCTTTCGGAGTGGCCGTATCAGTCACAGAAATGACCTCCGACAACGGAATCATCCACGGTCTACAAAGGTCAATGACATATGTCAAATTCGAACACAATTACCCTACTGGCCTTCAGTTATTCGGTAATGACCCAGATAATCTTGCAAAAGCCGCAAAGAACGCCATACTTTATAACAAAAACATAGATTTCTTCGACATAAACATGGGCTGCCCTGTATCCAAGGTCGTCAACAACGGCTCTGGATCCGCATTGATGGATAACCCAAGTAAATGTGGTGATATAGTGCGTCGCATAAAGGAGACTGTAAACATACCTGTCACCGCCAAAATACGCCTAGGAAGCAATAAGAACATCAACTTCCGCCAAGTGATCGACGAACTGACAGATGCTGATGTGGATGCCATCACCATACATGCAAGGACCAGAGAGGAACTTTACACCGGAAACCCACATTTCGAACTCGTAGAAGACCTGCAATCGGATATGTCCATTCCTTTAATAATATCTGGGAATGTCTATTCTCTGAATGATGCCGTTCGTGCTGTAGATATCACTGGAGCCTCCGCAGTAATGGTAGCCCGCGGAGCTGTGGGAAATCCATATCTCATTACTCAGATCGATCATTACTATCGTACTAAAGAGACACTTTCTACACCCATAATATCTCAACAAGTGAATTGGTGCCTTTCTCTCGCCGATGCCCTTATCCAAGAGAAGGGAGAGGAATTGGCCATAAACATGCTCCGCGGCATTGCCCCAAAATTCATCGCTGGTTGTCGTGGATGTAGAGAATACCGCCACAAACTGGCTGTCGAGACCATCGACCTAAAAAATCTCACAAGACTATTATATGAGATCGAGTCCGAGATAGGTTCTGAACATATCCGCACATAAGGCTTTGATGATAATTAATTGCGGTCCTCCACATTATCTAACCTCCGTGTTACAGCTACCATTATCGAGATCACAATCTGCCTTTACATTGTCTTTCGAAGTCAAGTTATAATAAAGTTAAACCAATATCAAATTCCTTCACATTGAGTTGCTTTTGATATCACTAAATGTGAATACTTCCAAATTTATTGAAACAAAATAACGATATGAAACATATACGTTTAATTAAAAAAATAAAAATGGGATTTGCGAAGACCCCATAGTGTTTCAAACACAAAGAATTGGGGTTGTACCCCGTTAATGTTTATTCACTGAAGCTGATCGTCGTAAAGACCGGCCTTAACATCTTTCTGGAAGACCTTAGGGTCCTTTCCATCAATTGTTACACCGACGCTAACACAGTTTCCAGAAACTTCGAGAACACGTGCTTTCACAGTGGCTCCGAGAAGGCTGTCCTGTTTCATTTCAGCGATCTTCTTTGCCTGTGCGATAGTCATGTCTGCGACCTTTGTGGTCTTTGCATTGCTAGATCCACTCGCAAGTCCGAGCTCTGATTTAACGAGAGCGGACATCGGGGGTGTTCCTACCTTTATATCGAATGTCTTGTCAGAGTTTATCAATATCTTTACAGGAACTTTCATTCCAGAGAAGGCTTTCGTCTTCTCATTGATTTTTGCTATAACCTGACCGATGTTTACTCCTTTGGGTCCGAGTGCCGGACCGAGGGGTGGACCTGCGGAGGCCCTGCCTCCATCAACTAATGCCTCAACAGTATCAACCATTGTGTTCATTTCTCCTTTTCAATAATTCTTACACTGTCACCCTTGACGGTGACTGGGATCGGCACCATAGCCTCGACGAGTTCGACTGTGATCTCCTCTTTAGCCTGGTCGATCTGCTGTACCCTGGCGATCTCTCCCTTGAACGGGCCGTTGATAAGCTCAACGAGATCTCCTTCGACCATTCCGATGACGGCTGAAACAGGCACCAAATAATGACTTATCTCATCGATGCTTGTCTCTCCGTCAACGAAGGAACGTGCTTTTTTGATATCCCTTGTCTTCTCACGAAGATGGTCAGTATTCATTCCTTCTACGAAAACGTATCCTCTCAGACCAGCTGGGCTGAAGACCGCGAAAATGTCCTTCTCTCCGACATTTGCCTTCGACATTAGAGCGTCTGCGACGGTCTTCTCCTGGTCGATCTGAGTTTTAAGTACCATAATTGACTGTTTTGCAACAGCCCCGAAGCTTGTAGTCGATGTTCCACCAGTGCTTGATGCCTGAATATCAACATCTACTGTATCTCCATATCTTGCTCCTTTCGGACAAATAATCTCTAATTTAAATTCTTTGACGCCCTTTCCAGGAAAATCTATGTCGATCTCCCTTTTACTACGATAATTACTCCAAAGTTCTCCGCCTGTAGAATCATACAGTGTAACAGTCCATTCCGGAGCATTGTCTGAATCTGGTCCGGTGACAATATCAAAACACAAGGTCGCTACCGGCACATCTGTACTAAGCTGGAATTTCCATGTGTTGATACCCCCAGCGTGGACGTCCTTAGTACCACTTTCGCCGGCCATGATGGGGCCTCCTAATCCAAGATCTGACATTTTTCATTGCTCCGTAAATTTAGAAATAATTCGGAAGGTAGGTCATCAACCAGAAAATAGAGAAACCTACTACTCCGAGGATAATCATTCCGATTGCTGCAATGTAGCAGGTCTTCTTGTACTCATCTCTAGTAGGTGTGCGGGCCATCTTGAGGATTCTGCCATATTTACCTTTTCCGAGGTTTCCTGCTTTCGATTCAAGATTCTCTTGAAATTCCTCTGCCCTACTTTCCCCTTCGCTCATTTTTCTCCCTTCCTTGTTCGTCCAACCTATAATCTCGAACGACATCTCGCTCTTTCGTTACCACTGAAGGCAACAATTGAATAATGTCCCTAATTTGAATATCTATCTTAAAGGTTTCGGTGTGTTGGAGTGTTGAAAATACGAAAAAAAAGTCACATTCTTATATTTTTTGAACAGATACAACTGTTTCCAAAAGACCCTCGGATCTGTGTAAATCTCTCCTAGTATACACATCAAATAGCTACCAGTATCATTTTTACGATAAAATCTTTATAGCCAACTATTAAATATCGGCTATTAGTTGGTGCAGATATTCTTGCACGGGGTATTTGAAATGGAAGAAGTTTTGTGCAACGTCGAATTGGTCAAAGAGAACAATAACTTTGTCGCCAGAATTCAAAGCGATATTGGCGGTATGAGAGAATACAAATCCGCTAATTTTGAAGAGGTTTTGGAACAGCTCGTCATTGATCTCCAAGAAGAATTCGAGACAGTTTGAAAGAAGGAATCGCAATGGCAGCAGATAAGATCAAACAAATAGTCGATGTCCTGGACATGCTGGCAGAAGATACGTCCGTTCCCAGAAACATCAGAAAGGGAGCATCAGACGCGAAAGCTAAATTGCTTGATAACAAGGAAGCGTTGGATGTCCGTGCAACCAGTGCGATGATAATCCTTGATGACCTTGCTAATGACCCTAACATACCGTTACACGGCAGAACACTCATCTGGAATGTTATCAGCCAGCTTGAGATGGTCAGCAATCAGTCGAGATAAATTTGTTTACGGGGTTTATTCCCCGAATAATTTTTTTTACTTTTTAAAAGATTTAATCCTGGAGCGCACCATACAGATCTTCAGATTTACGTGATGACAACATAATTCTATTTCCATTCTTCATGAAAATCATTACACCTTTTTCTGCACCAGGAAATATGTAACCGATAGTTCCCTTTCTCCAATATCTGATGCCCCATCCACCATATTGATGGATTGCGTGAATGTCCTGAACCTCTGTTTTCTCTATTGTGTCTCTTGATATTACTCTAACACCGATGGTCTTGATCCTGACTTCGCTATCTGTAACAGTAACACTGTATTTCAGGAACAATACTATTGAAGTTAATAATACGAAAACCAACGTGACAATAATCATAGCATACCAAGGCATATTGAAATCACTTAAATAACAATAAATTAGAACAAGTTCCCCTACAACAAATGCTACACACATCGATGCAGCAAGCCATATTGAACTTATAAATCGTTGCGATTCAAAATATCTTATATCCGTTTCCATGATATAATTCAATGCTTTTCATAACTAATAATAATATCCAAAAAATTCTGGAATATCTGTGGCCCATTCTCCGTGTTCTCAACTTCCGGATGGAATTGAACACCATATATTGGACGGGTTAGACATCTTACTGCTTCTACAGGACATGTTGGAGATGTTGCAGTGATCTCGAATCCATCAGGAACCAATTTCACCTCATCGTTATGAGATCCCCAAACCGTAAATGCATCTGGAAGACCTTTGAAAAGATCGTCATGCGACTTCACTATTAGGTCTACGTGTCCGAATTCGGGGATAACACTTGGTCCCAATTTTCCACCGAAATGTTCAGATAAGAATTGCATGCCCGCGCAAATACCAAAAATAGGATATTCAGCTTTGTCCAAATATTCGCCGTTATTTCCCATAAGACTGGCATCGGTCGCAACACTGGGCGCTCCGCCCGAAAGAACGAGCCCGTCGAGGTCCTTTATCTCGTCAAAAGGCGTAGTGTTGGGGATGATCTTAGTCTCCACTTTCAAATATTTCAGAACACGCCATTCACGATGGGTCCACTGACCCCCGTTATCCACGACATAGACCTTCATTATGCAGAAATAATGATATGTAGTATAAAAGTAATGTGAATAGGGATTTTACCCCGTTCAGAATTTATTCCCATTCAATAGTAGAAGGTGGCTTATTCGTTATGTCGTATACAACACGATTGACCTGACTCTTCATTGTATTGGTAATACGCGTAGAGATCGTATCAAGCACATCCATCGG
>JALNYB010000099.1 GCA_023230065.1 Candidatus Methanomethylophilaceae archaeon | reverse complement strand
TACAGCAGGACCAGCATCGACAAGGAATACGTAGCGGTCCACAACATCATCGACATCCGCCAGGGGGAGACAGTCAGGCCGCTGGTCATCTACTACGACAACCAAGGCAGGCAGTGCTTCCAGCCCCAGAGCATGTGCGGTATCCTGAAGAGACTGGCTTTCGGCGTGCACAACCCGCTGGAGCTTAACCGCGGGATGGTGAAGAGACACAGGACAATCGATCTCTCAGGCGACTATCTGCACATCAGGGTCCAGGCCATCGACGTCGTGGAGGTGCAGAGCACACCCATCGTCGTGGACAAGGTCCGCATCGGAACATACAAGGCGAACCGCCACGGCATCGTCCGCAGCGGCCACAACGCCGGCGAACCGAAGTATCTGTTACATTTCAAGGCGGAATCCCGCAAGTACACGATCTCTCCGACGGAGACCAACGAGCCCGCGGACTACTACGTCAACGGGGCGATCGCCGATCACGTCATGAGGAACTACGAAGGCATCCTGGTGAAGAGCATGGACAACGAGATCAAGCTCCGCACCCAGGGCGTGGAGCAGGGGGCGAAGATCCTCTCGCACCAGGCCGATCTGAAGCCGGGAAGCCACCTCTTCCGCGCACTGCTCGGCGATGTCCGCACGGACCAGGAGATGAAGAAGCGCATCGAGAAAATGAAGAAGGCCGAAGAGGGTGACGAAGATGAGTGAATCGGCGAACATGATGCACCCGGTACCCGACGACAACACCATGGAGATCGCCGAGTACGGTCCCAAGTACATGGACGTGAAGTCGTCCCTGTACATCTCCGATCTGATGATAGACTTCCTCAACACCGAAGCAAGGAGCGAATACGAGCAGCTGGACCTCGACGTTGCGGAGTTCATCCTCATCCACCGGCCGTACTGGCTGAACCAGGAGGTGCCGCATGCGGAGACCATCGAGCAGATGACCGCCGTACGCAGGCTGAAGATCATCCTTCAGGACCTCTCGGCCATCGAGGAGATCGAGCTCACCAAGGCGGAGACGAAGCAGTTCGGCATGATGTCCTCCGCCGAGGAATACGGAAAACGCCTGGTAGAACGCGGGATGGATACGGAGCTCTTCAGGGCGATGTCCATCGAGAATGCCGACAGGCCGCTGAATTTCGAATCCATCCGCAGGATCAGGGACCACGATATGGAGAAGCGCAGCGCCGAGGAGGAGTACGAGTACAAACAGTATCTGAAGTACCTCAGAGAGGCGGAAGCTAGGGAGAACGAACGCATCCGCATTGCGAGGGAACGCGGCATCGAGCTCGTGGACGTTCCCGATCCGGAAGTGGACGGGGAGCAGGAACCCGATGCCGAGGAGGAATGGGACGAAGACTACATCCCGGGCGAAATCAGGCCAGAAGTGGAGGAATGGGTCACCGATCCGGAGGACGAACTGCCTGATCTCGCCGAGCCAGAATTGGCATTCCTTGAGAACATCATCATGTGCGACATCGACCTGACCGGGGATGAAACCGAAGAAAGGGTTGAAACCGAGGAACAAACGGAATGCACTGAAAACGGAACCGAAGAAACATTCGGGAACGGGGAACAAGCCGAGTGCAGTGAAAACAATACCGAAGCAATGTTCGGAAACGAGGAACAAACGGAATGTAGTGAAAATGAGACCGAAGAAAGGTTCTGGAATGAGGAACAAACGGAATGCACTGAAAACGATACCGAAGCAATGTTCGGAAACGGGGAACAAACGGAATGCACTGAAAATGAGGCCGAAGAAAGGTTCTGGAATGAGGAACAAGCCGAGTGCATTGAAAACGATACCGAAGCAACATTGGTGTTCGATGACGAACCCGAGGACGAAAAGCCGTCGATAAAAGAAAGGATACTGGATCTTTTTAGGAGGCACCGTAATGGTGACTGAATCGAGCCTCTTCGTGAACAACGCGAGGAAGATCAACTCCGCCTTTGACGACCTCATCGGATTCTACTCCGAAGGAGACTACCGCACCGGTTACGTACGCACATTCGCCATGCTGCTGTCCACCTGCATCCCGGACGGCATCATCGAGCAGAATCCGCTGTACGTGGACACCTGCGGCAAGTTCCCTCTCGGATCCGACGACAGAGAAAGGATGTCCCGCGAGGCCTTCTTCCTGTACTTCAAGACATTCGAGCAGATCATGCGCGACCTGTCGATGATAGGAGCCAGCAGAGAGGATTCCGACATCGCGGGCAACATCGACGGAATGGCCATCAACGTCTTCTCGGAGTGGAGGTGCAACGATGCCTAACGAGATGGGCGAGCTGACACAGGAGGAGTTCGACTATTCGGCCTTCTACGCCGATCTGTTCAAACCCGGCAGGAACATCGTCTCCGACGGGGAGCGCGGCGGAGGGAAGACGCACACCGCAATGGCATACGCAGAGATGATCCTCTCCGGAAGATATCCTTTCGACAGGATCCCGAGGACATTCCTGCTGACGAATGTCATATTCATGCGCAAGGACGGCGAGTCCGAAGACGAATTCGAGGAGGACGATCCGCCGGGCGTGTTCCATATCTCGTCGATGGAGCAGATGTTCCGCATCATGACGACCGTGACCGAAGAGAACGGCAGGGACGTGATGTTCCTTGTCGTGCTGGATGAGGCCCAGAACTATCTGCTCGCCGATTCCAACTCCGAGGAGACGAACCAGAACTTCCTCAGGCTCTACGGGATGACCCGCAAATTCAACATGTGCCTGTGGATGCTCACGCCGGCGATCTCGAACCTGCCGCCTAGAGCGAGGAACTTCTCGGATCATCCCGACAAGCCCGGTTACGTCACGGCAAGATTGTACAAGGACAAGGCCGTTGCGTTAGCATACATCAGACGCTGGCACTCTGCAACCAATTGGAAGCAATGGGTGACCGTCAAGCTCAATACGAACCACAGACCGACCAACCCGATGTTCGTCCCGGTGACGCCGTGGACAAGGAGGCCCGAGGATGTGGAGATTGGCGGATACTTCTATGATACAGGGGCCTGCGCCGACTTCAGGACGTCGATGAGCGAAGATCCGGCGAAGAGATTCGACTTCAGAGGATTCATCAACGCCTGTTCCGACGTTTCGTCGTACAGGCTGCAGTCCATCATGAAGTCGTTCTTCGACAGAACCGAAGATGGATCGAAGAAAAGAACGGAGGCGGACGATCAGCTGGAACGCATACTCCGCCTGCGGTCCTGCAGCGTGAGATGGGACATCATTGCGAGATCGGAGGTCGATCCGAAGACGGGACGCTTCATGGCCGTGACCACTTGGCAGTCGAGATGCGACGCCTATCTGAAGAGACATCCCGAGCTCTGCTCCGACTTCGATTCCAAGTCTGACGGAAACGTTCCCGAGACCCTTGGAAGAGCAACAAAACCGACGACAGAGTCCGAAAACTGGAGAAACGGAGGTTCGTTTTCAAAAATCGGAGCCAGCATAAAAAACGAAAACGAATCAGCGGGGGGTCGCTCGCGCGTATATATAGATAGAGATAGAGGCGGCGACAGGGGCCCCGGAGCGGTCGGAGGTTCGTTATCAGACCTTCACGGAAAGGATGTGCCAGCCCCTACGGAAACGTTCATTCCGATACCCGGCGAGGGAGACGGATGCCCATGACCGAGAGCATCATTTCGGTGACCTACAGAGGCAGAAGGTACAGGATCCCAGTGGACGAACACGGCTTCGTTCCGGTGCATGCCCTGGTGCAGAGATTCCAGCAATGCGGTTCCGTCAGGGACCTGAACGACAACGATCCGGTGCTCTACCCGATGAGGTGCAAGCCCCAGGACATTGTGTCCTGGTGGGCCGATCCCGGGAGCGGCGACGTGCTGGGCCTGGATACGAAGGACTCGATCGTCTACGATGTTTCCTCGATCAGAGGCAAGGCCATGAGGAAGGCGCAGCGCAAGATCGGCGTGATCTCGGAGAACAGGGCCGAGCAGAGACGCATACGCAAGGTGCTGGAAACATCCTTCACCGCCGCGGAACTGGAAGAGATGACTGGGAACGGATCCTTCGTCATCAGGACCGTTCCGAGCTGCGGAGGTGCTACCGGATACTATCTGAGGAAGCAGGACGGAGTGGAGGTCCCGCTCATCGTCATCGAGGAGAGGACCACCGCCGACGGCATCGTGCACGAGGTCGTGCACCATGCGAGGACCATGTTCTCAAGGAAGGGGATCACCCGCACGGCATTCCCAACAGATCGTGACGGTGTGCTCGATTCCGATGCTTATGGCCGCATGAGCCGGAGGGACCGCGACCGCATCGTCAACGCGGAGGAGGCGATGACCGTCGCCGAGACCGTGGCGAGAACATCGAAGGACCGCCTGCAATCCGGATATTATGATAAGGTGC
>JALNYB010000098.1 GCA_023230065.1 Candidatus Methanomethylophilaceae archaeon | reverse complement strand
GGGAAACTATTCCGTATCTGACGGCTGGCCTGCGGGACAGGGGTCGCTGACTTGGGAGGAGTATACCCTGGCATACGACCGCGGTACGAGCTTCCTCGTGGACGCGTTGGATTCCGAGATGACCAGCTCGCTGGCATCGGCATCGGTATTCGCCAACGAGTTCATCAGGACGAAGATGGTCCCCGAGATAGACGCAGTGAGAATCGCGCGTGCATCATCTGCGGCCATCGTTGCCGAGAATACTGAGGCGGGAACGTTGACCTCTTCAAATATTCTGGGTAAGATCGAGGACGCTCTGGACACCGTATTTACGAATACGGGAAAAGATTCCGGCCGTACTATCTACGTCAACTCCAATCTCAAGTCCACCCTCCGCAAGTCGACCGAGTTCACAAGGGTCAAAGATGTCGGGAATACTGGCGGTAAAATCGCCACATCGTTCGAAATGATCGATGACGATTACGTGGTCTGGGTGCCTCCGACCAGAATGTATTCATCGATCACGCTCGGCACGGGATACACGAAGGGGGCCAATGCCGAAGAGCTGAACTTCCTGGTCTGCGCCGATAAGTCCGCGCAGGGAGTGGTCGCGTATGCGGACATGACGGTCATACCCAAGGGTGCGCACACCCGCGGAAACGCCGACTTCTTCGCATACAGGATTTACCACGACTGTATCATCCCTAAGCAACAGATCGGCGGAATCTTCGTGTCCACTAAGGCCGCAATCAAGTATACGCTCACATACAATAAGAACAGTGAGAGTGCAACGGGCACAATGGCCGCCGAGGAATATACAGCGATGGCCGAGGCGACGCTGAAGGACTGCGCATTCGAACTGACCGGAAAAGAGTTCACTGGCTGGAATACCAAGGCGGACGGAACGGGTACCGATTACGCCGCGGCCGCCGAGGTTACCATGACGGACGACCTCACTCTTTACGCACAGTGGGCCTGAAACGGGGGCGCATTTCCCCCATCTCCTTAAACTTTTTACCCTTCTTTTATAACCATTATATATTGCTGACACCCTGTATATTCATGAATGATTTATCCCGCAGGCTCGACCGTTTGAAAAGGCGGACGAATATGGCGTCGATGACCGACGATAATCTCTCACTCCACGTCGAGGATGCAACCTCGTTTTTTTTGGAATATACAAATCGCACGGTCGATCTGGGGGAATCGATAGATGCTCTGATATGCGAGATGGCCGCGATGCGCGCGGAAACACAGGGCATGACAAATATGGTGTCCGCATCGGAAGGTGGGATTTCTCGGTCGATGGGGGAAAGTATTCCCCTGGCCGTCCGTTCGCGATTAGATAGGTATCGTTTGATTCCTGGGATCAATACCGAGGGGCGCTGATGCTCGGGATATCAATATCCACTCGGCCGTATCGCCACTGGATATTCGAGGCCGCGATACCCGATGAGCGAGGGAATGCGATCGCAGGGTTCATCGAGGGGGATGAGATTCTTATGACCCTGTTTCCCGCGGACGAGACCTTCGAACAGACCGCGCAAGGTATCACGCAGAATCGCAAATATAACGCCGTTACTTTTAACATGGACCTAAAATTGAAAGATTGTATCGGCACGGACGAGAAAAGACTATACCAAATAGTCGGGCTGAAACGGTACTCGAACCACCTGGAGCTGTATCTAAATGACGTCGCTTGATATAGACGAGTTGGAGAAAAAGATGGCCAATGCGGGGGACACTCTGGATAAAAGGCTCATGGAGACCTCGTCAAAATATATCGTCAAACTCCTGAGGGATTCCGCGGTCCGAAACGCGCCTGTGGATACCGGCCATCTGCGTCAGCTCCTCACGAGCGAGGAAGGAATAATCGAGGAAACGGAAGAGGGCGTGGATATCTCAATCTCGTCTCCCGCGCCGTATTCTATATTCTTGGAATACGGGACGGGATTCCGAGGCGACCCCGACGTGCCTCACACAGAAAAAACATCATGGAATTACAAAACCCTGGTCAATGGTAAAGAGGTGTGGCGCACGGGATATCCGATCTCTCCTCAGCCGTTCATGCGACCCGCGTTGAGAGAAAATGTTAAAAACGTTGCTAAAATCATTTCGGGATTGGCGACCGAGGTATTCAAATGATTGATAATATTGAGCAGATGGTATCTATTGCCCGAGGAGTATCGGCATTGGAGAATCGGGTGTATAGGGAGTATCCGCAGAAGGTCGACAATGTCAGCTTTGAGCCGTACGCAGTGATCACGCGCGGGTCGAGGGTTCCGATTCTGATCGATTCGGATAATTCAGAGTTGATTACATCGCTGTCATATCAGATAGATATCTTCGCGGAACGGCCCACGGATGCGGATGATTTGTTGAAATCGATGGTGGAATTATATAAACCTAAACGTATACTATGTACAGGAATATCCTCTGGATACTCAGCGGGTCGAATGTATTACGTAACCGCTACGTTTTCAGTCACCCTTGATATCCGAGGCGTCCCGTATATGTGAGGTAAAAGTATGACACAGGCAGTAAGCGCACAGGGAGATAAGATCTTCGTCAAGGTTGGCGGAACTTGGAAAAGGATACTGGAAATGAAGTCGACGCCTGAGGTGGGCGAAGAGGTATCAAAGATTGACGCGTCCACGCTGGACAGCGAGGTCAAAGAATATATCAAGGACCTGCCCGACCAGACGGACCTGACCTTTGTATTTAACGCGATGCCTCTGTCGGCTGATGAATCTAACACGCAGTTGCTGATGGACCTGTCCCGCTCGGAGACCTATGAGTGGAAATATCAGCTGTCGACTCTGGGAATCCAGTTCATATTCAATGGCGAATTTTCATACAAGGTCGGCGCGGGAGCGGTATCATCCGTCCGCGAGATATCTCTTACCATCGTCCCGAGGACCAGACCCGTCGAGATGGCAATATCTGAAACGTATAGCGTGACCTACGACCCCAACGGAGGAACAGGAACTCTGGCGGATGCCGAAACCTATGATAGCGGAGCGCTCGTAACTCTCAAAGAGAACACCTTCATACCTCCCGAGGGTAAGATATTCTCGGTCTGGTCGACCACGGAATCGGGCGTCGGAGCATCATATGATGAGTCCGATTCCTTCCGCATCTATGGCGATGTGACAATATATGCGCAGTGGGTGGATGAATGATAATAAACAAGAACGGCCAGGACTACGAGTTTCATCTCTCGCTGGACAAAATCCTGGACGCCGAGTGTGAGGACCCTGAGTATTCCTTTTTGGCGGAAATGGCCGACCTGGGCAAGTCCATGAGGCTACTGTCGTTCGACAGAATTATGCGATTCTGCGGACACGGTCTGGGAGAAATGTTGTCCGCGGGATTCAAGCTGGACGAGCTGGCGGACATATTCTCCAAGGTCCTTGAAGAAATGGGGTTTATATCCGCGGACTCGGAGAGCGGGGACGAAAACTAATATCGGGGAAAAGGCTGTCGGACGGATTCAGATGGGCATGTCTGTCGGAAGGCATTCCGTCCAACAGCCTCGCATCCGATATATTGGGTGTCCTCGAATACAAGAAATCCGTCGAGATGGAGAACCATCGCCTGACCGCGATGACCCTCCTGGGTGCGGTTAAACTGCAAGTCGAGGGTGGGAAACCGGTCGAGGTTTTCAGTCACCTCTTCGGCGAGGATGTTATTCGGGATGTTGAGGAGAATAGTCAGGATGCGGAAAATCTGGATTATCAAATGAAGCAGGCGGAAAAGATGCGAGCGATTATGGGCCGATTCGATGAAATGGATGGATAAGAATGGTTGAGGAGAAGGTCATAATCAAGGTGTCCGCGGACACGTCAGATTTCAAAAAAGGGATGAAGGACGCGTCTGAATCCGCGAAGGACGTCAAGAAGTCCACGGATAAAGCCGGCTCTGGCGCGGGCAAATCCATATCCAAGGCGTCCGAGAATCTGGACAAGTCGGGAGGCAAATTAAAAGGCAGATTCCAAGGACTCGGTGCCAAATTCTCGGGACTGGGCGAGCAAATCACGACGTCGCTCGGCAAGGCGGTCCCAGGGTTTGAAAAGGTGACCGAAAAGCTGAAAGGCGCGGGAAAGGCTGGCAAATTGGCCTTCGCGGCCATCGCGGTCGCGGCCGTCGCCGCTGTTGCAATTATCGCCGTCAAACTCGTTAAAATGGTCTTGGATTTATCAGGTAAACTCACCAAGGCGTTCAATCCTGCTAAATACGATGCCCAGATGGGCAAGATGAAGAAGTCCACCGAGAAGTTGAAAACGACGCTCGGCGTATTCCTCGAACCCGTGTTCACCGCGTTGACAAACGGACTCTCTTGGATAATGGATAAGTTGACCGCGTTCCTGGAGGGTATATTGTCCACCGTCGGTTTTATCGGC
>JALNYB010000018.1 GCA_023230065.1 Candidatus Methanomethylophilaceae archaeon | reverse complement strand
TCCCCGGTAGGATTTCTTCCATCAGCAGTTCCTTCCACTCTATTCCTTACAGTACCATTGATTAAAACAGCTGATTCACGGTTAAAGGTCTTCATGACCTCAGAAAGTTCATTTGCGTCCGATCCTTTAGGAAGATCTTCCGGGTCGAATACGACCTGAGTAATTCCATATCTGTCGGCGAGATCGATGAAAGCGACTCCTCCATGATCTCTTGAAAATCTTACCCAGCCCTCGAGACACACTTCTTTTCCTATGTCTGAAGACCTGAGTTCTCCACAGGTGTTTGTTCTTCTCATTGCGGTACCTCTAAGGTTTACTAACGCAAGCTAAGAACAGCGCCATATAAAACATATTTGCTATCTTACGCGCCTATATCGGGCACGTAGTCATTCGCATCTTTGATAACGCTCAGAACTACGGAAGTATTAGTCTTCTGCACTCCATCAAGCGAATTGATCTTTTTGACAGTTTCAGAAAAATCCTCACGGTCCAAACATGATATCAAGACGATACAATCTGCATCTCCTGTCACATCGTAAATAAAAACCACTTGAGGAATCTCCTTGAGTGCGCTCTGAACAGCTACGACATCATCTGCATAGATGTGCATGATTCCCATATATTCGAAACCGAGATTCATATAGTCAATTTTCGCACGATATCCGTTGATGACGCCTTTAGACTCCAGTGCCTTAACCCTTTGAATAAGGGTTGTAGGGTGGACACCCAATTGTTTTGCAATCTGTCTGTAAGATCCCTGGCTGGACTTACATAACAGTTCGATTATGCGTTTATCCAACTCATCGTAATCTTTGACACTGACCATAAGGCTATCCTTCTACTCTCAAAAAGGCCTATCGAATATTTATTACATGGGATTTGTATACGCAGAATGATAATATGACCGAGGAGATCTTCAGACACGACGGATACGCCTTTGAGTTCGAAGCTCTAGTGGTCTCCGTCGACGGAGACCTCATAGAACTTGACATGACCGCATTTTACCCTGGAGGCGGAGGCCAAGTATGCGATACTGGAACCATAAGGGGACTTCCAGTGACCGATGTCTCATATAAAGAAAAAAACATAGTTCACACTGTCCCTAATAACGATCTTAAAGTCGGAGACAGGGTTTGGTGCAGTGTTGACTGGTACAGGCGCTATGACCTCATGATGGGACATACGGCAGAACATCTTCTCTTTTGTTCATTGAAAAAACAAGACCCCGAATTGACAATAACAAAAATATTCATCTCTCCTGAAAGCAAATATGTTATTGTCAATCATGACATAAGTTGGGAGAAAATCGATAAAGCATTGAAATTCGCCAACAAAGCGATACTAGATGCGCTACCAGTCACCAAGAGCATTATGAGCAGGGATGATCCTGAACTTGCAAATGTAAGAATCAAGTTAGACCATATAAAAGAAAATGAGGAGATTTCGGTCGTATCTATAGGAGATATTGATCTTTCTGCATGTAGTGGCGTCCATGTCATGGAAACGTCTGAGATCGAGACACTTTTCGTTGATCGTAAAGTATCCGCAGGAAAAGATGGAGTAGCGATACATTTCAAAGTTGGAAATGCAGCGAAAGAATCTGCGATGTCGCTCGCCAACATCTGTCTTCAGACCATCGACGAAGCCAACAGCAAACCCGAGGATATTGTACGTACTGTTTCCAATATGAAACGTGAAATAGAACTAAGCAGAGAAATGATCAAAAAAGCTGTAAAACAACAATTAACTTCACTTGAACCTGAGAACTACAACGGTATTAACATATACAGCGGGATTTTCTATGCTGACAGAACAATACTGACTGATACAGCAGAGAACTTGAAGAACAAAGGAGGAGTAATCGCATTTGTTTCTGTCACAGATACGGTTTCTGTATTGATGGCATCAGGAAATTCAAAGATCAATTGCAAGAAAATTCTTCCCGATATACTGAAAGAATTCGGAGGCAGAGGTGGGGGAAAACCTGACTTTGCACAGGGCGGCATATCAAATATATCCGCGGCAAATGATATTCTAAAAATAGTGCTTGAAAGAATTAAACAATCATTATAAAACTTAATAATAGAAACACTATCAAGGTAATACTATGGCAGGAATGAGAGGCGTTAACCCACGCCAAATGCAACAAGCAATGAAAAAAATGGGAATTAAACAATCCAATATCGATAATGTTATAGAGGTCATAATCAGGACCAAAGACAAAGAAATCGTCATAACCAACGCAGAAGTGGTTTGCGTCGATATGCAAGGAAACAAAAACTATCAGATCTCTGGAACAGAAGAAACCAGAGCAGCAGGCTATATATCAACATCAACGGCAGGAGCAGTATCATTCTCCGGAGAAGATATCGAGTTGGTAATGTCACAATCCGGATGCGACAGAGATAAAGCTGTTGCAGCACTAACAGCATGCGACGGTCAGCCAGCAGAAGCCATACTTAAGATAATAACGGGATGAATATTATGTGTTTAGCAATTCCAGGAAAGATCGTAAAAATCGAAGGAGATGTCGGGGACATTGATTTCGGCGACGTTATCAGAAAAGCAAACGTAGCAATGGTCGAAGCCAAAGTCGGTCAGTGGGCAGTAATTCACGCAGGATTTGCCATTGAGATCA
Source organism: Candidatus Methanomethylophilaceae archaeon (assembly GCA_023230065.1). Lineage (GTDB taxonomy): Archaea > Thermoplasmatota > Thermoplasmata > Methanomassiliicoccales > Methanomethylophilaceae > JALNYB01. Next base: position 16,186 of record JALNYB010000018.1, on the reverse strand, counting down.
TGGACGAAGAAGAAGCCCTAGAAACCCTCAAACTTTGGAATGAGGTCTTGGACAGCGATAAGACTACTTTCTGCTGATGAATTATACGAAAAGTATATATTCATTATATGTATCGCAGGAATTGGTCTGACGGCCATAGCGGTGGGGAGACACCCGGTCCCATTTCGAACCCGGAAGTAAAGCCCACCCGCGTATCTGTCTGTACTGTATTGCGCAAGCGTACGGGAACACTGACACGCTGTCAACCACTTTTTTACTCTTTGAATTTCATATTTGTTTGTTTTTCTCATTCGAAGGTGTGTCCTTCATTTCGTACACCTTTTGCTCGAAAAATATCTGACTTGAAAAACGTTATATAGTTAGTATGTATCGCAGGAATTGGTCTGACGGCCATAGCGGTGGGGAGACACCCGGTCCCATTTCGAACCCGGAAGTAAAGCCCACCCGCGTATCTGTCTGTACTGTATTGCGCAAGCGTACGGGAACACTGACACGCTGTCAACCACTTTTTTACTCTTTGAATTTCATATTTGTTTGTTTTTCTCATTCGAAGGTGTGTCCTTCATTTCGTACACCTTTTGCTCGAAAAATCCATCAATAGATTTTCCTAACAAAATTATGACTCAATATCATGAACGCGGGACTTATTATCATCTTACCCCTAGTTCTCTATTAAACTAATCAAAGAAACAATAAACATTTCGACGGACAAGCCATACTACTTTTGACAATAACCATTAAAACGAATATTGCCATAATCACACGCAATGATACTCATAAAACTGGGCGGCAGCGTCATCACCGACAAAACCCAGTACAGAACTTTCAATCAAGAATGTGTTTCAAGACTCTTTGATGAGATCAAAAAATCCGAAAGAGGGGTTCTCATCGTTCATGGTGCAGGTTCGTTCGGACATGTAATAGCCAAACAATACAGTCTGCAGAACGGACTTGTCGATTTCGGACAGATACCTGCCGTAGCAAAGGTCCAATATGACGTAAGAGAATTGAATTCGATGATCATCGCAGAACTCCTCAAAAAAGGAATTCCTGCAGTATCCATCCCTCCAGGATCGTGTTTCATCATGGATAACGGAAAACTTATCATAAAGGATCCGGAGGTCATGTTAGCATTTTCTCACCTGGGACTGATGCCTGTTCTCTTCGGAGATGTTGTCATTGACCGTAAAAAGGGTTTCGGAATCTGTTCAGGAGATCAGATCATGGAAATTCTCTGCGACTTGTATAAACCCGAAAAGGTCATCTTCGTCTCAGACATAGACGGATTGTATGATAAGGATCCCAAAAACAACAAAGATGCAAAACTTATCGATGAAGTCACATCTGAAAAACTAGAAAATATCAATAGTTACAGCAACATCGATGATGTCACTGGCGGGGTCCGCGGAAAGATGGAAGCTATGCTCAGGATCAGTACCGAAAGAAGAGATTGTGTACTCATTAACGGTACTGTTCCAGATAGATTATATTCATTGTTAAAAGGAGATAAAGTCATCTCCACCATAGCTAAAGGCGGATTAAAATGATACCTATTAGAGAAAGAAAGGCAGACCATATAGATATCTGTCTTAGTGAAAGAATCGCACCAGGATACTGTTATTGGGATGATATCAAGCTCATCCACAATGCACTCCCTGAAGTAAATGCAGATGATATCGACATGACTGCGGACGTTCTCGGACAAACCTTAGAATTCCCACTCATCGTCACCGCGATAACGGGGGGTTTCACAGGTGCTAAGAAAATCAATGAGAATATCGCAAAAGCATGTTCTGAATTAGGTATCGGAATGGGTGTAGGCAGCGAACGCGCAGGCGTTAACGGTGTAGATCCTGAAAGCTACTCTGTTATCAAAGATTATGATGTGCCTCTTGTCATCGGAAATGTCGGTGCACCTCAGTTGATACCTCAAAAAAGCAAAGATCGGTTCACTGTCGAGGATATCGGAAAAGCAAAAGACCTCATCGATGCCGATGTCATAGCGATCCATCTCAACTTCTTGCAAGAGATTGTTCAACCCGAAGGCGATACCAGCGCTGAAGGCTGTTATGAGGCCATACGCGACATTGCAAGATCGTATCCTACTATCATCAAAGAAACAGGTGCGGGAGTCTCCAAAGATGTCGCAACAAGACTCAAAGGCACAGGCATAATAGGTATGGATATAGCCGGAATGGGAGGAACAAGTTTCTCCGCTGTCGAATTATATCGTGCAATGAAAGTTGGAGATGACATCAGAACTGGAATGGGAGAATCATTCTTTGATTGGGGAATACCCTCACCGGTATCGCTTCTTGAAGCAAGAAACGGACTTCCGATAATATCTTCCGGCGGCATCCTTGATGGCATACATGTCGCAGCGTCTATCGCGATGGGCGCTTGCTGCGCGGGTATTGCACACTCCGTACTAAGAGAAGCAACAGAATCGTCCGATGCCGTAAAACAGAAACTACTGCTTATCAAAGAAGAGCTCAGAGCAGCTATGCTCCTTACCGGCTCTGCAAATATCAAACAGCTTTCAAAAGCCAAGTACATCATACTCGGCGATACAAAACAATGGTTGGAAGAATTACAATGGACGCAAAACAATACTTATTGAAAACATCCGAAGAAGTAGATGGACCTATAAAAAGCTACATAAAGAACGAAGAGCCCCAGAAACTCATCGAAGCATCCAGACAGTATCCTTATGCTGGCGGAAAGAGAATGAGACCTGCAATTGTCCTCGCTGCCGCAGGAGCAGTAGGCGGAGACAGATCAAAAGCAATGCCTCTCGCAGTTGCCATAGAATACATCCATAATTTCACGCTTATCCACGACGACTATATGGATGGCGACGACAAAAGAAGGGGGATGACCACCATTCATGTCGGATACGGTATGCCTACTGCGATACTTGCAGGAGATGCACTTTTCGCGAAAGCATTCCAGGTGATCGCAGAACTAGATATCTCTGGAGACAGACTCAAAGATGTTCTCAGATATGTAACAACAGCAGTTTGGGACCTTGCCCGCGGACAGGAAATGGATACTGCCAACGAAGGAAAGATCGTATCAGAAGATGTTTACATCGAGACCATCAGATTGAAAACAAGCGTACTTTTCGCAGCTGCGGCATCAGGCGGAGCGATCATAGGCGGAGCTGACAAGAAAACGGTTGAGGCCATAAACGAATATGCAATGGCACTCGGGCTCGGATTCCAGATCTATGATGATTACTTGGGTATCGCCGGAGATTCATCCAAGACCGGAAAATCTGTAGGTAATGATATTCGTAAAGGAAAATGCACCATACTTGTAACACACGCAATGGAACACATTAAGGATCCACAGGTCTTAGCTGAATTCAAAGATCTTCTCGGAAATCAGAAAGATACCAAAAAAGATATCGACCGTGCAAGAGAGATACTCAAAGAAGCAGGAAGCATAGATTATGCTTTGAAATGCGCACGTCAGAAGATAGATGAAGCCATATCCAAATTGGACTGCCTTGAACCCAGCGAAGACAAGGACTTCATGATCGCTCTCGCGGAATACGCCATAGATAGGGATGTTTGAATCCCTTAAACATCATTTATGCCGGTCGCGGTTATACGATAATTCGCAGACCTTCCTTCAGGAAGGCTGCGATGCTTTATTATCACGGCTGTTCTGACACCGTTGCCTTTCTTGTCCAATCTTATAATCGTTTTAGCATTATGATGCATGGCATGACCACCCAAGAATTCAATACCGCCTGTTGTAAGATTAGAATAAACCTGGGAAGATATCAGGACCGGAATATCATACATCCTTGCAATCCCCAACAAGACCTCGGTCTGTCTGACAAAATCAGTCCTTAATTTGGGATCCTCATAATTCAAACGATAGAACATCGTCATAGAATCGATTATCACAAGACCCAACAGATTAGTCGTCTCAGCCAATCTTGCGATCTTGTCTATCCTATCGGACTGCTCTTCGAAACTGTGAACCTGAAAAATTAGAAGATTCTTTATCAGTTCTTCTTTACCGAATATCTGTGAAATACGATCATAAGATAATCCTTCTGTGTCGATAAAAGCAACTTTTTTGCCTTCTCTAATAACATTATATGCCAACTGAAGGCAGATATTTGTCTTACCGCACCCTCCCTCTCCGTAGATCAACGTAACGCTACTCTCTTCGATGCCCCCACCGAGGAGTTCATCAAATGATTGACATCCTGTAGAGATCCGCTTCACAACATGTAAGAGAGAAAGGGGTTGATAAAGTTGTTTAATTGGCGGTTATGAACTTACACAAGCCACTCGTCGTCTTTCTTTTTATCCGTATCAGGCTTGTTGTCATCCTTTTTCTCGTCGTCGTCGGTTTTCTCCTTTACGGATTTGACGTCGCTGAGGTCGTAGGTTGCGTCTGTCTGGGTCTCTTCGCCCTTGATAGCGTAATAAGGAACTGCCAATACAGTCACAATCAAGAATATTATCACTGCGATGATCACAAGTATGATGATCGCAGCTATGACGACATTAAGAATGTCCTTCAATATATCAGGATTCAAAGCTATGTAAGCCACGATCGCTATCATTGCAATTACTAGTACACAAAGAATCAATGCCGATCCTATCGTACTCTTACGAACTGTTTTTCCTGCATCTGCCATTTCTATTCCTCCTTAATTGCCACTCGGAAGGTACGGGATCAAAGAACCTGCAAGTTGCGGAAGCGTCATAGACTGAATTATGATCTTTCCCGGTCCAGTAAGTGTCGTGACGAACAGACCCTCTCCGCCGAACAAAGCTGTCTTTATACCGCCTGCTGCAGTGATATCATACGCTACCGAATCCTGCCATGCAACTGCATTTGCTGTTGATACCTTATACCTCTCCCCAGGTTTAAGATCGACGATGTTGAAGTCACCGCATGCTGCAACGAATGCCATTCCGGTTCCACTGAGCTCCTGAAGGATCAGACCCTCTCCACCGAACAAGATGGATCCCAGTTTTTTCTGGAATGTCATTTTAAGTTCTACGGTGGGCTGTGAGCACAGATAACCTGTCTTCTGGACTATCCATTTCCCTTTTCCAATGTCCAAGTCAACGATCTTTCCAGGAGCGCTTCCTCCAAGACCGACGATACCTGAACCGCCTTGAGATGAATATTTCAAAAGGAAGAGAGAAGAACCAGTAAGTGATCTTCCGAGTCCTTTCATAAGACCTCCCTTCATCTTTGCTTCCATAGTCATGTTTCCGGTCATGTAAACCATTGCACCAGCTTGTGAATCAAGTTCTTCACCGTCATCCAACTGGACATTAACGAATTGGAGATTGTCTCCAGTGATTGTATATCTCATAACTGTCAATATCAAGTGTAAGTATTAATTATTTACACTAGAGATAATATTAAGTGTCATGATCCCCAAAGATGTGGCACCGATTGCCAGTGGCGCGGAAGCTGATATATTCGAAACAGAATTTTTGGGGCGTAAAGCTGTGATGAAGGTAAGATCACCGAAAAAGTACAGACATCCCGAACTGGATGAACATATCAGAACCGCCAGGATCAGGAGCGAGGTCAGACTAATGAAGGATGCTCGCGAAGCAGGTGTCAGAACTCCTATAATCTATGATCTGGACTTAAAAGACTGCAGTATAACTATGGAATATGTCAATGGAAATAAGATGAAAGATGTCCTTGACAAAAATCCAGATAAAGCTTACAAATTATGTGAGATGATAGGCACAGCAATGGCTAACCTGCATAACGCACGTATCTGTCACGGCGATCTGACAACATCTAACATGATCCTTACCGAAAAAGGGGAATTGTGCCTGATCGATTTCTCCATGGGTGGTTCACTTATCGAAGTAGAGGACATGGGAGTCGACATACGTTTGTTGGAAAGAGCATTCGCCTCTGCACATCCGGGCCTCGAGGATGCGTATGCACACCTTCTCGATACTTATTCCAAGAGGAAGACCAACGTTCGGGAAGTAATGGAAAAAGTCGAGGAGATCAAAGGAAGAGGGAGATATACATGAAACTCAAGGTCATCACATCCAATCCTGGAAAGGTTAGAGAGTATCAGAACTCCTTTACGCACTTGGGCATAGAGATGGAACATCTGCATCTTCCATACGATGAGATACAGACATTCCAATTGGAAGAAGTGGTCGAAAAGGGAATGGTTGAGATCAGAAAAAAAGGTGTGACCGATTTTATCATCGATGATTCCGGATTATTCATCGATTCTTTGAAAGGATTTCCAGGAGTCTGGTCGGCATTTGCCCAAAAGACGATCGGAAACGAAGGAATCTTGAAACTAATGAAGAATGTTTCCGACAGAAAAGCCGAGTTCAAATGCTGTATAGGATGCGACTTCGGTGGAGAGACGATAATCGTCACAGGCATATGCAATGGAACTATTCTCACCACAGAAAAAGGGAAAGAAGGATTCGGATACGATCCGATCTTCAGCTATGACGGGAAACTATCTTTCGCAGAAATATCCACAGAAGAGAAGAATAATTTCTCTCACCGCGGAAATGCAGTGAGATTACTTATCTCAGAACTCAAGAACAGAAGCCTAATCTAACGATACACTTAATTACAACATTTACATCACAATGCTTATGTGTGGGCCTGTGGGCTAGCCTGGTATACTTGTGGCTTTGGGAGCCATTGACCCCGGTTCGAATCCGGGCAGGCCCACCTAATTTATTATCCAGACCTTTACTTTTTAGAACTATTAAATTTACGTGCATTTCTATAAAATTCCTAGATGTCAAAATTAGACCTCTCTAAATAAATAATAATTCGATTGATGTATCTCAACCATTTGTCGATTCAACTAAAATATTGGGCATTTTTGCCCGAATGTTTATTCAGATATCTCCTCGTTTCGAGATGTCACATGTGTTCTATGAAATTTTCTTCCAAGCATCACAATAGTAAATGCAACACCGATTACCAGTACAACTGTAGCACCGGGAGGACAATCTAAAGCTATTGCCATCAAGAGACCCAGTATAGACAACACAATGGATAATATTGTACCGAAGATCATCATTTCTTTTAGATTATGAGTATATAGATTAGCCATAGCGGCGGGTATTGTCATAAGAGCTATGATCATCACAATACCGACAACATTTGATACCATGACACATGCAACAGCTATCATAACATACAGAACTATATTCAACAACGTCACATCTATACCACTCAAACGTGCATGAATACTGTCAAATGTAAGGATCTGAAGATCTCTATAAAGGTATATCACAATTGCAACTATGATGATTGCCAATATGCCCATTGTAATCAGTGTATTGCTACTTACGAACATGACATTTCCAAACAGGATACTTTCATAGGAATGTGGCGTAACCACGGACCTATTTGTGAAACATAAGAATATCACACCCAATGCCATTCCTACTGCCCACAGGGCACCGATCATGGAGTCTTGTCTGATGGTATTTGATACGTTCGATAATGCTATGATCAATGCAGCGATTATTCCAAACAATAATGCCCCCATCATCGGCGTGAACCAACTTACAAAGAATACAGATTCCATATAATATGCGAATCCAACCCCTCCGAATGTAGTATGCGCAATACCTCCGGTCGCCGACACGGAACGATTGATCACCACGTATGTACCGATCACACCGCACAATACACATGCAATGATCGTAGCCATGAACATATTCTGTATCAAAGAGATAGAAAACACAGTAGACCAATTAGTCATTCAATCATCCCCTTTGTTACAGCATTTGCATCCGCAGGACTCTTTGTCTCCTGATATCTTTATCAATTCAGGAGGACAATGGAATCCTAGCTCGACCATCTCATTGGTTATCTCTGGAACATCATTGCAGACGAGTTTATGATTCATACATGCAAGTCTTTTCACATCATGGGATATGCTGCTCATATCGTGTGTGATTATCATGATCGCAACTCCGTCCTTGTTGACCTTCTTCAGAATATCATATGTACAATCTGTCATGGACGGATCCAAACTTGCTGTCGGTTCATCCAACAGAAGTATCTTCGGCTCGGATGCAAGCGCTCTCGCAAGTAGCACTCTTTGCAATTGCCCTCCGGACAGATTACTTATACGCTTTTTACGAAAACTTTCTACCTCCGTATATTCCATCGCTTTATCTGCCATTTCCATTTCATTTTGAGAATAAAAGGGCCTCATGCCTTTACTGACTCTGAGGCCCATGAGGACAACATCCTCAGCACTTATAGGATATTTCGAATCGAACAGTCCGTTCTGCGGAACATACCCTACATATCTGGAACCCGAAGCAGGTGACTCTCCATAGATACTCACTGTCCCTCCTGTTGGCTTGATAAGACCCAGAATGGATCTGAACAGCGTCGTCTTTCCGCCACCATTTGGACCTATTATTGCAAGAAAATCCCTGTCTTTCAATTCCAGATTTATATTGCTGAATACATTCACGCCGTTATATCCCGCCGTGAGATCTTTGATTACTATCGGACTGTCCATATTCACATCACTCGGAAGACAGATCGTTCTTTAAGTAATCTGCAAACTTCATAAGTTCTGAAAGAATATTCGATGCGGTTGGATTGACCAGCTTTACAGTTATTCCATATCCTTCGCTCAAAGCATCTGCGAATTCTGCACCCTCATCGAAAGGACTGGAATAGAGAATGCTGCAACCAGCCATCTTGCTTGAGACGTCTTCCATTTCGACCTCTCCGCCGACCTCGATACCGACCATATCCATTCCTAGATACTGGCACAAGAAATACTGCCATGCAGGATGCCAAACAACAACTGTCTGTCCTGAAGCGATGTTTGAAAGAGCATTTGCTATGTAATCCTCAGCATGATCAACTTCACCTATATAGGAATCATATCCAGTTGTGAATACATCCTTATACTCAGGATAACTGGTTATCAATTGTTCTAAGGCGACCGCTGCGATTTCTTTCAGAATCTCCGGTGATGTCCATATGTGCGGATCCGTCTCGCTTGAACCTTCTTCCGCTTCTGGATTAACAAGAGCTGTATACTCGATAGAATCATTGCAATTCACGATTGTCAAAGAACTCGGAAGATCTGCTTTCACATCGGAAAAGAATTCTTCTTCCCATTCCACACCTGAACCTATTTCAAAATAGATAGAAGCACTGTGAAGTGATATCACGTTGCTAGGAGTGGAATATTCCTCATGAGGACTTACTCCATCTGCAAGCATCTGAACCACATTCAGCTGTTCGTCACAGATCGTATCCAACATATCTTTCTGCCAGCCCATTGTGACTACTATCGTATCTTTATCATTATTGCTATTGTTCTCATTCGTAAGAACTATTGCAACACCGGCTATTATTAATGCCGCCGCAGCTATTATTGCTATTAATGTTGTATTTTTCATACAAAAACTCTACTTTTAATTCCATTATTAATAGCTTATTGCTACATTATTAATAATTAATACAAAGAGTACAATTTACTATTAATAACTCCTAAACTGATTAATCAGACAATTAATTATGTCCCAATACTCGGTCTGCATTGTTGTATTATCTTCCTTCGAAAATGATTTGTTGAGGCCGCATCTCACAGTTATGAGATTTTGATTATTAATTATTTGTTTTATTGTTAATAAAATAACTACGTAAAAGACTTGACTTTTAATAACATATTGACAATGTTTTAATAACTAACTTATTCTAGTATGATTGATGAAAACAACATCTATAGTAGCAGTAGCAGCAGCCGTAATTGTTGTATTAGCTGCAGTCTCAGTCGTATTCTTATATAATGGTTCGAACAACGACGATGACCGCCAGACAGTACTGGTTACAATGGCTTGGGAAAAAGAAATTGTAGAAGAAATAGCAGGCAATGAATACGATGTTATCACAATTGTCGGCAGCGGTGAGTCACCTCACTCAGATTTAATTACACCTAGTGTCGTAGCAAGTCTTAACAGTTGCGCTGTTTACTTCATGATCGGATCTGGTCCTGAAATAGAAAATGTATTAGAAGAAGCAGCTGGAGATATTTTCAAAGAAGCTAATGTTGTGTCTCTAGCAGATGCCAACGGAATTACTTTTGTAAATTCGTATGCAGTTGAAGTCAATACAGGCTATAATGGCCACATATGGACATCACCAGATAATCTACAAGCAATGGCAAAATACATCATGGAAACACTCACAAATCTTAATCCTGGTGAGATATCGAAATATCAGAAGAATTACGAAACATATTGTGATGATGTAGCAACAACCAATGAAAAGGTAAAAGAATTGGCCGAAGCGATAATAACAAGTGGAGAAAATCAAACAGTCGTTCTTTGGCACCCTGCGTGGCCGTATCTCGTTCACAGTGTGAATTCTTATCTATCTAATTTATCTAGTAATTTGTCTCTCTCAGTGATTTCATTAGAAATAACATATAGTTCAGTTACCCCTGAGGCAGTAGCAACTATTGAAGCAGATGGTGGCATAATCTATGTAGCCCCATTCGATGCGGCAGGTCAGAGCAAAGAAACTTTAAAAGAAGCAGGAGTTGATGTAATAGAAATAAACCCTACTGTGTCAGATATGTTGGGAGAAATATCAAGCTTCCTTGATGATTTGATCGACCAATATTCTTCTGAATGAGGTGAAATATAGTGACAAGTGAATTACCCATATCGATTGAAAATCTTACCGTAGGTTATGGAAGTGAAGTAATACTTAACGACATATCCCTTGAATTAAGGAATGATGATTTCCTTGCGATCATCGGCCCTAATGGTGGCGGTAAGACTACACTATTCCGTTCTATATTAGGGCTTATTGAACCGATGAACGGAACCATTAGAATATATGGGGAACCACCTGCCACTGGTGTCAAACACATAGGATATGTACCTCAACAAAGCATGTTCGATTTGAGATATCCAATAAATGTCGAAAGTGTGATCATGATGGGACTGAGGATACACAAAGGATTGAGGCCATTCTATTCCAAAGAAGAAAAAGAAATGGCTGAAGTAGCTATGGAATATACAGACACAACTGACCTCCGCTCAAAGCGTATAAGTGCTTTATCCGGAGGTCAGTTGCAAAGGATCCTCATTGCGAGGGCCCTCGTATCAAAACCCAAAATATTGCTCTTAGATGAACCTACTTCTAGTCTTGACCCCGCGATGAGAGATTGCACATATGATGTTCTAAAAAAAGTAAACTCAGATGGAATCGCTATAATGCTCATCACACATGATATGGGTAGCATATCCCATGATGTTAAAAGATTAGCATGCATGAATAGAAGATTGGTGTGTAATGATCGCCCAGAATTAACAGACGATATGATTAGTTTAGGATTCCATTGTCCACCAGGATTATTAAAAGTATCAGATAATGCGAAATGCAGTTGCGGATGTCATGATAATAACCAGGGTGATGTTCAATGACGAGCATCCTCGATTACCTTTCCATGCATTTGATACAAAATATGTTCTTAGCAACCATATTTGCCTGTACACTATGTGGAGTGATAGGTACGTATGTAGTTGTTAACAAGATGGTTTCCATCACCGGCGGTATAGCACATACAACATTCGGTGGTGTTGGTTTCTCATATTATGTAATGTCCGTTTTATTAGTGGGATGGTTTACTCCCATGATTGGCGCCCTATTATTTAGTATTGTATCTGCAATAATATTGACATATTGCAGAACATTTTTAGATCTGAGACAAGACACCCTCATAGGTGTAATATGGGCCATAGGTATGGCTTTAGGAGTAATTTTCTTAAGCTCCATGGATCACTCTGTTATGACCCCCGCTTCATACGAATCTATTTTGTTCGGTAATGTTCTATTTGTAGGAAATCAAACATTGACTATAATGATAATTCTTACGATAACGGTATTGGCAATCGTTGCACTATTGTTCGAAGATCTTCAAATTCTAACATTTGATGAAATTCATGCAAAAATATCTAATATAAAAGTTAATTTATTGACTTTGATATTATATGTAATTATTGCAGTATCGTGTGTTGTAGTAGCTAACGTTGTCGGTATAATAATGATATTGGCACTGATGACTATACCTACTGCAATAGCAAATCTATATACTGCTAGCCTCAAGGAAATGATGATTCTAGGTACTATATTCTCAATATTGTTTGCTGTTTTGGGTTTGTTTTTAGCTCTAGCATTTAACTCTCCGCCTGGAGCTACAGTAGTTCTGATAATAGGATTGGTTTTTGTCGTTTCCCTGTCAGTTAAACACACATACGGTAAAATAATGAATAAAAGATGCAAAAAACCTAGTTAAAAATTTTTTAAATCCTCCAAATAACAAACTATTTTACAAACTCATATGACGCTTGCATCTAACAGTGGTTACCTAGGAATAATTATAATGAATGATTGAATTTTCTTGAAAACTCGTGATATTGTGACCTAATTGATCAAAATTCATATTGCTAACGAATATGCTCATGAGCCATCCAGTCTCAAAACATAAAATGTATATTTATGATAATATTGAATTGCTAAAAGTACGCCTTATGGCCTCTGTTGAACTTTGTTATCGATTGACACCGGCAAAATAATACCCTCATCAAAAATGACCTTATTCTTAAAAATATACTTCAAACCCCATTCAGACATGGACTTCAAAAGAGGTGCCAATGTCCATCCCATCTCTGTCAGATCGTATTCCACTCTTGTCGGAACTTCTGCATAGACACTGCGCACGATTATCCCGTCCTTCTCTAATTCACGAAGCTGTTTTGTAAGAATACCAGGAGAAACACAACCGATATTATCCAATAAACGATTGAATCTCATGCTGCCATTAACTGCCAATAGACAAAGGATGGTAGATTTCCATCTTCCTTCTATTACTGACATTGCGGCATCGAGAGGACAATTCATCCTTGGCTCGAGTTCTATAACCATATTATAACACATACATCTCAGATATTTTAAACTTAAGTAACAACTGTTATATAGTGTAACTACTACTTTAGTATCGGTAATAACTATGAGCATCGTAGCAGTCATATCAAGCCCTAGAAAGAACGGAAATACCGAAGCTATTGTCGGTTCTATGATCGAAGGCGCAAAAGAAAACGGAAAAAACGTGGAGATATTCAGAATAAATGCTATGACAAACAGAAAGGGATGTCAAGCGTGTATGGGATGTAAAAAGCTGGACATTGTGTCGTAAAAGACGATCTCACGCCTGTACTGGATGCAATAAGAAATGCAGACGGTATTATCCTTTCAACTCCTGATTACTTCGGAGATTCCTGTGGACAATACAGACTTTTAGAAGACAGGATGTACGGATTCATCAACGGAGATTTCTCCGTCAATATCAACGCAGGAAAAAAGGTTGCAGTCATCGTTACATGCGGAAATGGATATGAAGGCGCAGTCAAAATCGCAGATAAGATCGAAGGCACAATGGTCAATTACTTCAAATGTGAATCTATCGGAAAGATCGTCATGAATAATGGCGGTGCTCCAAACGCCGCATCAGAAAACGCAGAAGTCCTTAATCAAGCAAAAACCATCGGAAAGAAGTTCTGATATTTACTATAGATAAAACTTTTTTCAAACCTCTTAATTTTCAATATCTTACCCGCCGAGATACGTTGCTAATAATGTAAGACTCAAAGCAATGAATGCTATCGATAATCCTGTATAAGCCCTATTCTTGAAACTATCTCCTGAATCTAGCATATAACCTGTGAAGAACAGAGATATGATAGCAAGAGATGAAGCAACCCACAAAGATAGATGCATATTGGGAATCAACAACAGAGAGAGGATTATCGGTATAGTTGTAAGAAGTGTTATTATAAAACAACTTAAACCGCTCAAAAACATGTCTTTCCTATCGGATTTCATTGCCTCGCAATCCTCGACTGCACTTTTCATCACTAAATTAACAGCTTCTTCCTTATCTTCTTCGGAAAGAACATCGAATATAGTGCTCCCAAGTTCATTATAAACAGCTTTACGAGTATTTTCAGGATGTTTATCTTTATTATTTACAATTTTTGCATATCTTCCCTGAGCAAAAACGTCCATTTTGTAAAAGATATACATATCTATGAACCCCCATACAAAATTCATACCTATGATCAAAATGACAAGCCGTAATGAAGAATCAAACTTGATTAGACCTACTTGCGCCGAAATTATGAATGTCAAGGCCATAACAAATCCATACAGAGCCTCTTGTACGGCTAATTCCAGTCCAGTATATCCAACGAATGCTTTCACGAACTTGTAATTCATAGCCATAGATACTCTCCCGACCAAATTGCCTATACCAGTACATGAAAATAAAATTTACTTAGAACGTTCTCCGCTCTAATTTATGAATTTTGCCTTATTTTATCAACATCATTCATTATAAGATTCAATGACCGTTATATAATTCAGAATAACTGATTATGATTTTAGTAAGTTGAATCATGTTGAACAAAATCCAAATAATATACTAAAATCATGAGCAATATTGAATATGGTTGTTAAATGGTTTTTAAAATTCTCAATCTATGTTCACACGCTCGCCTGTGACCATGTAAGTAACCTTTTCAGCTATCTTACAGGCATGGTCTCCCACTCTTTCCAAATATTTTGAGACCGAGATATAATATGTGCATGAATCTACTGTGAAAGGATATTCGTGCATTATAGCAACGTTATTATCAACTATTTTAAGCATATATCTATCCAATTTATCATCCATAGATCTGAGTTCACCAAATTTACTGATATCTCTGGTCTTGATGGCCCGTGTAACCATTCTTACCATCTCGCTTGCAATCTTACCCATTTCTGGGATTCCTTCCATATGGTCTACAACCTCTCTGTCCTTTAGATAAAGAGCTGCTTTTGCAATATTGTTACTATACTTTCCTATCCTTTCCATATAGGTTATATCTTTTAGAATGGTTGCTACAATTCTCATATCTATAGCTGTAGGCTGATAAAGTAGTAGAATCTGTAATGCCGCTTCTTCAATAGAATTATCGAAATCATCTACTTTCCTATATTCCTCTATGACCTCGTTTGCGTTTGAATAATTCTGTTCGCAAAGCGCATTTATAGATTTGTCAAGCAACGACGTTACCAAATCTCCCATGCTTGCGGTCTGATCCACCAAATTATTAAGATCCGTTTCAAATTTCTTCATTTTATCATCCAAATCTTCCCGTAATGTATCTTTCAGTCAGTTCTTTCCTTGGTTTATTGAAGACTTCTTTGGTCTGTCCAAACTCTATCATCTTTCCCAGATACATAAATCCTGTATAATCGCTGATACGGGATGCTTGTTGCATATTATGGGTGACTATGACGACCGTATAATCTTTCTTCAGATCTGTGGCCAAATCCTCTATTTTTGATGTGGCTATAGGATCCAACGCCGATGTCGGTTCATCCATTAGAATTATCTCCGGATTAATTGACAGAGCCCTTGCGATACAAAGCCTCTGTTGCTGTCCTCCTGAAAGTGCCATTGCAGATGTGTTGAGCCTATCTTTGACCTCATTCCATATTGCGGCTTTTCTTAGAGATTCTTCTACGATGACGTCCAATTCCTTTCTATCAGTGATACCGTGCAGTTTCGGACCGTATGTAATATTATCGCGGATCGTCATCGGAAACGGATTTGGTTTCTGGAAGATCATTCCTACTCTGGTTCTGAGTTCTAATGTACTTAGATCAGACGCGAATATATCTTGACCTTCCAATTCGATCTTTCCTTCGGTCCTACATCCATCTACCAGATCGTTCATCCTGTTCAGAGTTCTAAGTAAAGTGGATTTTCCACAACCTGACGGACCTATCAAAGCTGAGATATGATTCTTTCTGACAGACAGATTTACGCCGAACAATGCCTGTTTCTGACCGTACCACAGATCTAGATCTTCTACGTTAATTGTGCTATCCTCAAATTTTCTCAATGGTTCTCCATCCATCGGAAGCCCTGCCACAGCAAAGTTCTCGGATGCCTCTTCTGGCAATACCCCCCCCTCTTCTTGTTTGACTTCTTTCTTCTTTGTAAATTTTTTAATATCTATTATTTTACCACCCCAATTTCTTTCTATAGTGGTGTCTTATCAATGAAGCCGATGCGAACATTATGATAATCAATATC
>JALNYB010000097.1 GCA_023230065.1 Candidatus Methanomethylophilaceae archaeon | reverse complement strand
ACTGAAATTCTCGGATGATTTGTAGGTAGCTTGTGTAGCTACATTTTTATTTATAAAGAAATGATTTTTCTTTAAATACAGTATATAAAGGGAAGATATTATATAGTATACCTACAATATAGGTATATGCCCGAAGTGTTCTATGTACAGCGCGGAAATAGAAAATATGCATACACAAGCACGTCAGTCTACAAGCCAGGCAGCAAGTATCCGAAAACCGTCAACGAATATCTGGGCGTATTGGATGAAGAGACGGGAAAGATAATTCCCAAGAAAAACAGGGTGTCTGATGAAAAGATATTGGATGACGACACCCTGACCGGCAGACGCTTCGGTGGTTCGTACGCTCTTCTGGATGTCGCGGAACGGATCGGGTTGAGGGAGGACCTCTTCAGATCCTTCGGTACCGACGGGGACAGGATCCTCGCCTGTGCCGTCGCGCAGGCGTTGTCGGGCGGTCCGATGTCATCGACCGATGACACCGTGGAAGGATGTCTGATCCGCGAACTCCTGGGCATCAGGGGGAGTTTCTCGTCGCCGAGGATGAGCGAATTCACGAAGATCATGGGCGAATCGTACGGCAATCTCGAGGACCTGTTCGAATTCAGACTCAAAAGGACCGACAGCGCACTCAGCTACGATCTCACATCCGCGTCGACGAACAGCCGCATCAGAGAATGGGCGGAATGGGGGCACAACCGCGACGACGAGAGGATGAAGCAGATGAACATCGGCCTCGTCACCGACAGACACGGTGTTCCGGTGATGTTCGAATTATATCCCGGATCGATAGCCGATGTGAAGACACTCGAAAGGACGGTCGAAAGAGTGCGGGAACTGAAAGGCGGCGAATGCACATTGGTCATGGACCGCGGATTCGGATCCGCTGCGAATCTGAAGTACATGCTCGAGAACGATCTGTCATTCGTGATCCCCGGAAAAAGGGGAACGAAGTGCGTGAAATCGCTGATGTCGGTTCTCGTCAAAGAGAAGCACAGCGCCGACGGTCTTATGATGCACGACAGGCACACCTATTCCGTGCACACATCGCAGGTGGCCGTCGTGGAAAAGACGAAAGAAAGTGAAGTGGATGAGGACAGCAACGATACCGCGGAGTACGAACTGATCCTTCCGGACGATCCGCGTTTCAACGATGTGCCGGAAAACATGAGGATGACGGCGCATGCGTGTTACGACCCCGGGAAAGCGGCATATGATATGAATTCGGCGTATCAGGCGGTGACGGATATCGAGAAAAAACTGAACGGGATGAATCCGTATTCGGCGGTCAGGGATGTGAAGAAGGTCGCCGGACCGTATGCCAAGTACTTCGATCTGAAGGTGGACGACGAAGGGAAGCTTGTCGTGGAGAGGAAACGCAACGCATTGTCTTTTTCGATGAACAGGAACGGCATGTTCGTGATGTTCTCCAAAGGCATCGGTTCCTGGGATGATATGATGTCCTGCTACGATTGCAGGACGTACGTCGAACAGGCGTTCGACGCGTTGAAGAACGAACTCGACGGCAACAGATGGCGCGTATCAGACCCGGTGACGGCCAAAGGCCGTCTGGCGATCAAGTTCGTGGCGCTGATCATATGGTGCACGATCTCGAAGATGCTCAGGGACGGCAAGAGCAACGAACCGGTACGTACGGCGTTGCAGTCGTTGGACAACATCCTCGCGGTCGGATGCAGAGACCAATGGAAGATCCTCGAGGTGACGAAGAGGAACAGGAAGCTCATGGAACTCTTCGGCGTGAAGCAGCCGGAGAAGAAGGTGACGCTGAAAGATCGCCGGTACATCCCGACGGCGATGATAGAAGAGGCGTTCGCAGACGATTGATAACAGGTGTCATGTGCCCCGTAAGCGGGTCCAATATACCTACATGGTCCGAGAATTTCAGATTATAGGGAAAAAATATTGATTAAAGAGAAGATCTATAAAATTCACAAGACTGGAGGAGAGGTCATTTCTAATGATTTTCTTAGTGTATGAAACTACGAAGAAATATTCGCCGATATTGACTTAAAGTTTCAGTTATACATGATGATTATTCAATCATCATTGTGTAGAAAGATGCTTAATAATTTTTGATAAGTTTAGGCATAATGATATGAATTATTGGAGCACTGGTCGTTTTTATAACTATAATCTATTTCAGGTTTAATAGTATGTTTTCAAACATATTCATATGTTTATAGTAACACAAACATATTATCAACGTATTACTTATACTGGAAGAGTATTACTAAAACTATCACGGGATTCGAATGAGCAACGATGAATTCTCAAAGCCAGTACGCCGGATAGCCTTGTATGGTAAGGGCGGAATAGGAAAATCAACTACGGCTGCGAATATTTCGGCAGCATTGGCCGACCTTGGATACAGGGTCCTTCAGATAGGTTGCGATCCGAAAGCGGACTCTACTAAGATGCTTCTTCACGACGCATCCATAAAGACTATTCTTGATTGTGTAAAAGAAGGTAACACAGAGCTTTCAGGCATGATCCACGAAGGGTATAAAGGTATCATGTGTGCAGAGTGCGGAGGGCCCCGGCCGGGAACAGGATGTGCCGGAAGAGGCATAATCGTGGCATTCGAAACCCTGGAAGCAAAGGATGTTATCCGTGTATGTCAACCGGACGTGATAATCTATGATGTTTTGGGTGATGTTGTTTGCGGTGGTTTCGCAATGCCTATAAGGCATGGATATACAAGAGATGTTTTCATCGTGACATCGGGTGAGTTGATGGCTCTGTATGCTGCAAATAATATTGCAATAGCTGTGAATGACATGAGTTCAAAGGGTTATGCCAGATTGGGCGGCATAATACAGAATTCAAGGGATATTGAATGTGAGAACGATGTAGTCGATGCAGCTACAGAGGAGATCGGTACGGATGTGATATTCCGCATGCCTAGAGACAAGATCGTACAGACCTGTGAATCCAATAAAATGACAGTCGTTGAAGGTGCTCCCGATTCTGTTCAGGCAGGCCTTTATCGTGAATTAGCAAAGAAGATTCTCTCCTTGACAAAAGGATATGCCGGTGGCATGAAAGGTGAATGATCCAGTATTTTAAAAATATGTAATAGTGATAATCATGAATAAACAGCAAGGAATTATGATAATGGGTCACGGATCCACAATGTTTTACAATAAAGCGATAATGGATAGACAAGCTGAACTTCTTGCAGAGAAAGGATTTGATAATATCTACATAGGATATAACGAATCATCCATCCCCTCTATATCTGAAATATTGGAGAATATGGTAAATGATGGTATCAATGAGATCGTATGTCTTCCGTTCTTCATAGCTTCGGGTTTACATATGACCAGAGATATTCCTAAAAAATTGGGATTGGAGACCAATTTTCCGAAATCAGTCGTCTCGGTCAATGGTAAGGATGTAAAATTGTATTTCGAGACACCTTTCGGAAATGATCCTCTTCTTACGAACATTCTGAAAGAGAAGATAATCGAACTCTGTGAAGTAAAACAGAGTTTAGGTATTATGATAATCGGTCACGGTTCGAAATTGCCGTATAATTCAGAGGTCATGAATTTCCATGCAGATCGCCTAAGAGAGATGGGATACAAGACATACATAGGATTCAACGAGATGAATCATCCCGATATCGATGAGACGATGCAAAAAATGCTAGATGACGGTATGAAGCAGATAATCGTACTTCCTTTATTCATTGCAGCAGGAAAACATTTGATAGAAGATGTCCCTCCCAGACTGCATTTGAGTACGATGGAGACGAGAGGTGTGTATCATTATGATGGGAGGGATGTTATCATCTCTTACGCTTTGCCTATCGGTTCCGATCCGCGTCTTAGTGATATCTTGGCTGAGAAGATCAGAAAATATTATGGGTGATCGTTAATGCGTGCCTTGATCATGGATATGACTCACGGCGGAGATATTCTCGCTGAAGAATATACGAAGAGAGGGTATCATGTTGTCTGTGCGGATGTTTACAATATTGCTACAGAAGAACAAATGGATCATATCAGATCTCTGGGTGCAGAGGCGTATCCTTTGGTTCCCGAGGGATACTACGATCTGAAGATAGCTCCTGCACATTGTCCTGACATTTTTGCGGATGGTTCAAGATGGGACAAGGAAATGACATTCTCGGAAGCGGTGAATCAGTGTATAGATGATGATAGATTTCGTATAGAGATTACAGGAGTAAAGGGAAAGACGAGTTCATGTTATATCTTAGCGGCCATGCTTGACGCTGCAGGGAAGAAAGTATTCCTTCACACGTCCAGGGGTCAAGGACCATTTATCAATGGCCATCACAGGATCGAGTGCAAAATGAGTATTGCACCTACATCATTGCTCAGACTTCCGAAGGGGGATTACGATGTTATAATCGCAGAATGTTCTCTTGGCGGTTCA
>JALNYB010000096.1 GCA_023230065.1 Candidatus Methanomethylophilaceae archaeon | reverse complement strand
CCGTCGAGAACAGAAGGAAGAAGGAGCTGAACGTCGACAAAGCGGGGAACTTTCTTATACTGAGTTCCCTGGATACCGAACCCCGGACGATATACCGCATGTACAAGACCAGATGCGCGATCGAGGAGCGCTTCGATACCGCCAAGAACTGTCTGTCCGCGGACAGGACGTATATGCAGGACGACGAGCACATAACGGGCCATCTGTTCGTATCTTTCGTGGCTCTGATGATATGGATGAGGATCTCGGAATGGATAGATTCGGCCGGGATGTCCGGCAGGATGACCGTGAAAGATGTTCTGGACGCATATTCCGTAATGAAGAAGATCACGGTGAAAGGAGTGAATGTGACACAGACCGTACCGAAAGATGTTGCGGAATCGGACAGGATTCTGGATCTGTACTTGTTCACGGAGAAGAGGATCCCGAAGAAACGGGGAAGGAAACCCAAGGATCCGCACATCGGCTGAGAGGTGTACCCCAAATTATCGAGTTAGAGTTATAAAGTTGTATGATTGGCATAAGATGAGTTTGGTAAAGTTATTTTTTTCTAAGAAGCTCTAGGTTTTGTGTGGAGATGAATATATCGATATTTTGAATCAGAATAGGATTTTGTTTCCATCATGGACCAAAGTTCTTTTAAGTGGGTAGCAGGGTAAAAGAATTCATTTAGGTTTTATTCAGTATCGAGGTAGACAGTATTGCATAAGAATGCTCGATAGGCATATGACTTCGATTTTAGTAATGTCTGATCGTTGTGCGTTTCTGTTGTTAAATAGAAGAGGGCGCGATTATTCATTAATCGTTTTCAATGAGTTCAATTGTATTTTCATCGTAATAAAGGACCAGACCGATGATGGTATAAATCGATTTATTGTTTGAAATTTTGTTTCATGTATGTACTGTTCTGTCGTATAGTATATGATGTGTGTCTATTTCGAAACTTTGTATGTATAGATAGGAATAAGTATGTCGCTTCTTTAGGCTTTTTGATGCATAAAAATGAAGGTGTTTTTAAACCAAATAAACTTACAATGATTACTCTGCTTTTTTCTTCAATGATCATTCTGATGGGTGCAGCAGCTGTTGCTCCGGCACTCAAGCCAATAAGCGAGGCATTCCCGAATGAATCCGTATTTGTAATATCACTTCTTGTAACACTTCCCGCTCTTGCCGTTGCAATAACGGGTATGAGTGTAGGGGTACTCGCCGATCGTTTCGGTAAGGCTAGGGTTTTCATTATTTCTCTGATCATATTCTCCGGTGCAGGGCTTTCAGGGTACTTCTTCAAGAGTTTTGAAGCCATTCTGATTGGTCGTTTCATATTGGGCATAGGTATTGCAGGAATTGCTACAGCGACTACAGCACTCACAGCTGATTACTATACTGGAGCAGATCGTGGCAAGATTATAAGTTATCAGTCTGCCGCAATGGGCATCGGTGTTCTATTTTTGGAGACCGTTGGAGGTTCTCTAGCAGATATTGGGTGGCAAGAGCCATTTCTAGTGTATTTGATTGGTGTACCAATTCTTATGATGGCACTCTTTTCTGTACGTGAACCAGTCAGAGAAGTAAAATCGAATGAATCGGCACCTGCTGTCAAGATTATTCATAAAGGGCGCAAGGTTGTATTGTGTTATATGATGATTTTCTTCGGAATGTTCTTTATGTTTATTATTCCGACAAATTTTCCATATTATGTTACAGACATGGGGTATAATTTGTTTATCTGTGGTTTAATGCTCGGTATTTTAGGGGTGTCACAGGCTGTATTCAGTCTTATATATGCACGTACGACAAATAAATTGACGGATAAGAATGCATATGCGGTAGCTTTTTTGATGATAGGTCTAGCATTCTGTCTTCTTACTATGATGAACATGGCTACCACGGCGGTTGTAATGATCCTAGTCGGAGTCGGAATGGGGTTGATCACGATGACCGTCATTGGAAGTCTTTCAATATATTCTCATGCCGGCGGTTCAGGAAAGATTATGGGTGGATATTCAGTGGCGATGAACATTGGTGTATTCTGTTCCTCTTTGATCATCACACCAATAATTGCTGAATTGGGTTCGTATACTGTTACTTTCTCTTATGTAGGGATATTCGCTTTGATGATATGTGCAGTAATCACAGTGGCAGTTCTTGTCACAAGACCCAGGGCCAAAACCGAAAGAAAAGTCATTGCAGTGGAATCTACAACCGAATTCGTTTCATTATACGATAAAATTCTTATTGCAACCGATGGAAGTGAAGTAAGCAAGTTTGCAGTTACCAAGGGATTGGATATTGCTAGAAACAATGTTTCCAAAGTAACCGCACTTTATGTATTTGATCCAGAGTATTACGTTAATTCTACGGGAAGTGTATTGAGCGCAGATGAGGTAAGAAGTCTGAGTATGAGCATCTCCAAGAAGGCTTTTGATTATGTTATCGAAGAGGCTAATATGAGGAACGTCGAAATCGAGGTCAAGGTTGATATAGGTCATCCTGCTGATGCAATAGTTTCAGAATCTGTCAATTATGATCTTGTGGTCTGTGGTTCCACAGGGCGTACCGGTGTTTCAAAGGTTTTACTCGGGAGTGTTGCACAGAAGGTTGCAGGAATGGCAGTGTGTCCTGTGCTTATCTGTCGTAAGTCTCCGTAAACCAATTAAAACCCGAGTTTGACACTTACGTAAGATAACAGATCTGGCTTTCGCTGATCGTTGTTGTCTTTTCATACCCGGTCCGCGTTCTCAGTTAGCGTCAAGAACCGTCTATTGTGGTCTGTCCGGGTGCCTTCGGCACCAGAACGGCCGCTTTTCCGTACCAAAGACGTCGAACGATACGCCTGAAGTTGCTGAAAACACGCCTCTTCTGCTCTCCATCCGCGATCATAACCGTAAGTGAGAACGAGGACAATTCCTCGGATATGGATTCTGCCGTCTTCGATCTGAACTCGGGATACAGGAAACGGACCATGGACATGCAGAACAACGCCAGAAAAGAGATCAGGATGCGTCCTCTGACGGCATCCTCGGATGTGCATCTGGCCGGTCTCCAATCTATCCCATGTTTGAGATCGCGGAATCCTACCTCGATATCGTTCCTCGCCCTGTACAGTCCGAGGATCTCGGAAGCCGTCAACGGACGGTTCGAAACGAGCACGAATAATCCCTCGCGCTCTGTCATCATACCGTTTACAGCCCTTTCTATCGCCTCTGCCTTCTCCCGTCCACCCAACGGGAACAGGTACGACAGCTTCGTATCCACGAAACAATTGGAATTGCGGTACTTCTTACGCGGCCTCCTCCCGGAATCTATGTTCTTCCGTATCGTCTGCATCTCGTCCCAATCCCGCTCCGCTTTACCGCGATAACGACAATAGATGTCGGAACGCAGCTTCTTGTTACTGAAAATGTACCGTGTGCGTCCCAGATTGCCTTTGATCCTCATGAACGAAACGTCGTCATCGATCCGGGCCCAATCATCGGCGTGCGCCTTCACGAACGCATCGTCCGATGTGTTCAGTTGAAGACGCGTCACGAAACCCAGACCGTTGGAATCCAGCAGCTTCGCGTTATCCTTGCTGTACGCCCCATTGTCGAAGACGACCATGGCATCCTTCGGCAGCAGCGGCAGGATCTGTCTGAAAGTATCGTCGAAGTGCGTCACATCCAGAATGTTCCCTGGATTCACGGTCAATCCGATAGGCATCCCAGAATCGCGGTCCATGCTCAACCCCACGGTCACCTGAGGTCTGTCCGGTCTGTGGTCCCTTGAATAACCGACACGGACGATGCCCCTTTGAGACGCCTCGAAATACATCGAGGTCCAATCCATGAAAACGGTATCCATCCTCACGCCGTATCTTCTCTTCAGTACACCACCCAGAAAGGAAACGATCGAATCGCTGTTCCTTCCCAGACGCTCAACCGTACGATACACGGATCTGGGTGCGTTCGCATCGAGTCCGTACTCTTCACGAATGACATCATTCACCAGCATCCTGTCCAATCTGTTGACGGACAGGCCTGTCATCTCCACGGAATTCGCAACGAGTGCTATCGTCTCCGCAGCAACGGAGTTGCCTTGAGATCTCTTCAATCCATCCAAAAATAGATCCAATCTTGTCTCCCTGAACACGGAATCCGCCAGAACCTTGTTGCCTGCGGCCATCGTCACGTTGTCGTTCGGTCTCGGTATCTTTACGTGGAGTCTGCTTCTTCTGTGTGACATTGCATCGTTTTCCCGCCAAACCCCGACAGGCGAATACCGCAACATTAAAGGATTCGATCCCGATGACGAGAACGGCCTTTCGGCCTTGTTTGGGTTTAGCGACTGAGAACGACCGAAGGGCCTCTTGAATCTTTTGCCAGGCATTCCATTCGTTTCGAAAGAACATCAACCGAATGTTTTTACACTGAGTCGCTAACTGTCAAACTCGGGTT
>JALNYB010000017.1 GCA_023230065.1 Candidatus Methanomethylophilaceae archaeon | reverse complement strand
TTGTTTGGGTTTAGCGACTGAGAACGACCGAAGGGCCTCTTGAATCTTTTGCCAGGCATTCCATTCGTTTCGAAAGAACATCAACCGAATGTTTTTACACTGAGTCGCTAACTGTCAAACTCGGGTTTTAATTTCTAATATTTATATGATGTGTCCATCTTCATATCAATTAGTATTTTTTCTATTTTTGTCAAAAAATCAATATAATTGTATATATTTGTCTAATAATTTTTGTTTTAATATCTAATATATAATATTATTTGGATAAATATGTTTCATATATCTATTGAAGATTTATTTGAAAAATTAAAAACATATTATTAAATACTACTTTTAAAATAAAGTAATTATAGTATTTTTTTAGTGTAGTACTATTTAAACATTGTTACATATAATCAATCACTATTATATATTAATAAAATAATCTAAACATTGAGGTTTGGAGATTAGTCCTGGATGTATGGTTCGATTAAACAAATCAGTCATAAAGTCGGGCGTTTCAATGGATGTAACATAATCGTCTTTGGATGATCTTATTATGAACCCTAACGTTTGAGGCGTCACACGACGTCCATTTTAAACACATTAGAGGAGGAAAAGGAAAATGGATATAGAGGAGATGAAAAAAGCGAACACCAAGCAGAGGATAAAACTTGGTTATATCATGGCTTTGCTCTGTGCAGTATTTTGGGGAGCATGGTATATACCAGGTAACTTATCTTTTAGTTTGGATCCGTTCACAACTATTTTTGCCGGTCTTGTAGATAAGTATGGTTATGAGGTAGGAAATGTTATTGGATGTATTTTGGTAACAGGAATAAACGCGTTGTTCGTTGTTCTTGTGTTGCTGTTCTGGTGCGCAGGTCTCGGAAAGATGAAAGAAATGAAAAGATCTATCATAGAATTACGGGCTTGCACAAAATACTACTTTGCGGGAGCGGTCTTTGGTGGTCCAGTGGCCATTCTCGGTACATACATTGCATCTTACTTCGGTGGAGCAGGTTTCTCAGCAGTATCAGCACTTTGTTATCCAATTATTGGAATGACACTCTCAATCATATGGCTTAAACAGAGCATATCTAGGAGAGCTATGGCTGGATTGTTTGTAATTCTTATCGGTGGTATCGTAGTTTATTCGACATCGTTGATTAATGATATCAACGCAGGCAACTTACAGTTGTTAGGTTATATCGGTGGATTAATGGCCATCTTCGGATGGGGTATAGAAGGTGCTGTCGCAGCGAAGGGACTTGATGTTTCAGAGCCTGATGTTGCATTAACACTTAGGTTTATCATGGAATGTATTATCTGGTGGGTAATTGCAATTCCGATATTACTTATCGCAGGAGCACCGGTATTAGATGGAATAGCAGGAATCTTTGAGCCTACAATGTTCTTCGTATTGCTTATGATGGGATTGACATTCGGACTTTGTTATGTTACATGGTATAAGTCATTCCCGCTCATCGGAGTAGGAAGAGGACAAGCAGTAGGATCTCTATATGGTCTATTAGCTGTGGTATTCCTTGCAATATTCTGTGGAACCTTCGAGTGGGTTTACATTGTGGGTGCAATCATCTGTATCGTGGGTACATTCATGTTGTTCACCGAGAAGACGGATGATATGGAATCCTTGAGAGGAGGTGAATGAGATGTCTGACACAAAAATGATTGGACGTCCATTGAAGTTCCGTATCATAGAGATCCTTTCAGACGGTATCGAAATGTGGAATTATGAAATTGTAAAACAATTGATGAAAGAATACGATTTAAAATCAAATTTTGCAAGAGATAATGCAAATTTCGATTTGATAGAGGTTTCAGCATCAGGTTTCATAACAGCTACAGAATCCGAAATCGACACTGAAGGAAAATTGAGAGTAGGAGCTTTGTTGAACAAATATAAGATCACAGATCTTGGAAAGGCACAATATGAGGATCTTCTCAAGAATATCCGCTAAGGAGGTAATGAAATGACAAATTGGGATATATTAGTTAATTATTTTTCAAACGGAATACCGGGATCAGAATATCTTTGGATAGTCGTGATTGTTGCTTTTAGTGTCTTCGGATACGTCGTGGCAAGAAAGATGGTTTCAAAGGTCTGATCAGTACCTGATGTAAAAATTAATAAACTGGTGGTCGGAAACGACCACCATTATTTTAAAAATTTATTATGAAATTTCACTGCTTTTTTGTAGTTTCATTTTCAGATATAATGGGCTTATGAGACATCTCAACACCTATGATACCTATGATTATGACAGTTGCGAATATAATTCTCAGAGGAGTCAAAGGTTCTTTGTAGATGATGATACCCAAGATTATGCTTCCGATTGCACCTATTCCTACCCAAACGGAATATCCGCTCCCTATCGGGATGTTGCCAGAGTTCATTCCTCTATTCAGTAACCATATGCTACAGGCCATAAATCCTAAAGTTATCAATGTCCATATAATGTTCGTAAAACCTTCTGAAATTTTCATTGTAATCGCCCAGCAGGTTTCGAATACACCGCCCAAGATGATAATCAACCACGGATTCATTCAAACACCCTCAGCCAACGTAAGTCCCATTACTCCAACTACTATGATAAAAATGAAGAACACGCGTTTGCGTTCAATTTTTTCTTTGTATAGAACAAATCCTGCAATGGTTGTGAATACCGCTCCTATTCCAGTCCATATTGCATAAGCTGTACCAACGGGCATTTCCTTCATTGCTAAAGAAAGACAATAAGGGCTCACTACAATGAATATTATTGTTGCAATCGTCCATAATGGTTTCGTGAAGTTCTTGGATTTTTTCATAGATACTACCCAAACGGGTTCAAAGAGTCCTCCAAGGATAATCCAAAACCAGGCGAAGAGTGAAAACATTTTGACCACTGTATAATAGGTTCAAGAATACGATATTATTTCAACTTTGGTTCTTCAAGATGCAAAAGATTTAATTCAGATTATGTAAAAATACATAGTTTTAAATATTATATTCATAGTTTGTAATTTTTATACCATCAAGTATAAATATAATAATGTCAATATTTTATTAGAGCCAAAAAAGACCCCACGACATAGCATATAAGTCAATCGGTTGACTATTTATGTTGCCATGGTTAGTTTTGGTTGGTATTATTATCGATCTATCGATAGATTACTACGATATCAACGGAGGAAGAAAATGTCAAAAGAACAGATACTTGCAGATCTTAAAACTGCTATTGAAACATGGAACATTAAGTTGGCCCAGGATTCAACAAAGAAAGCCATCGAAGAGAAGATCGATGTTAAAGAAATCGTTGAATTTGGACTCGGAAGGGGAATGGAGCAGATTGGAATTAGATTCGATAGAGCAGAAATATACCTTCCTCAAGTAGTTGCAGCTTCGAAAACAATGGAAGCAGCACTTAAGATCCTTGAACCGATTATGACTGCAGGTGATGGGGCACTCCGTGGAACCGTTGTCATGGGGACAGTTGAAGGAGATATACACGAGATTGGAAAGAACGTCTGTTGTGCAATGCTCCGTGGAGCAGGTTTCAACGTTATTGATATCGGACCAGATGCGACATCACAGGATTTCCTCGATGCAGCAGAAGATCATGATGCACAGGTTCTAGGAGGATCTGCGCTTATGACTACAACACTTGAAGCCCAGAGGGAACTTGTTATTGCGGTTAAAGAAGCAGATGCACCATACAAGACGATCTTCGGCGGAGCACCATGCAGCAAGAAATGGTGCGATGAGATCGGAGCAGATGGATATTCCGCAACAGGCGGAGAAATCGTCGATCTTGTGAAGTCATTAATCAAGGGGTGATTAGAATGGTAGCAACAAGACCACTTGGAATCACAGATGTATACGATAGATTTGTAAAAGGAAAGAGAGTGCCCGAGAGCGACTGGGATTACACAATCATACCACAGAACGCGACAGCCCTCAAAGAGAAATATAAACTCAGCTTCGGAAAGGAGACAATTCCTGAGGATAAGAAGACAATGAACGACTTGTTCCAGGCCGGACTTGAAATGCTTGTCACGACTGGATACTACTGCCAAGACCTTGGCCGCGTAATGCATGTTACAGAGGAAGAGGTTTGGGAAGGTATAAAGAAGACTCCAACCAAGATTATCTTGGGAGAAGGAAGGGATATTGCCCGTTTCTACCCCAGACACGGAAACAGTCCAGTAAAGCCAATTATTCAGGGAGGACCTACCGGATCGCCAATATCTGAAGATATTTACGTTCAGGTGATGCAGTCCTATGCTCAGGAAGCAGTCATCGACGATCTTGTAGATGGTGTAATGACCACTATTGAGGGTCATCCTGCGAAAGCAAACACACCATATGAAGTTCGTGCTACAATGGCAGAGCTTCGTGCAACCAAAGAAGCCCGTATCAGAGCCGGAAGACCTGGACTTGGTGTTTAGGGACCTGAGACTCCGCTGACCGCAGCGGCACGTCTCGCAGCAGATATGAACAATGCCGGCCACAGGATCACAGATGCACACGAGTGCTCACAGCTCAACGAGCTTAAAATGGATATGTGCGGGTTGAACATGCTCTCAGGATGGACAGCCAACGGCGATACTATCATGATCGAGCAGATGCCCATCTTCGGCGGATATACCGGCGGAATAGAAGAGACCGCGATTTGCGATGTTGCAACAACTCTTGCATCTTTCGCTATGTTCAGCGGAAACTTCCATCTCGACGGACCAATTCACATAAGATGGGGAATAACGACATCTAGAGAAACACTTCAGATTGCAGCCCATGCGGCAGCAGCAATTGATGCTAACACCGATCTGCTCCTTGCAAATCAGTATTACCCAATGGCTGGACCATGCACAGAGATGTGTCTTTTGGAAACTGCTACACAGGCTATCACAGATACCGCATCAGGAAGAGAACTTCTGTCAGGATCTGCAGCTGCAAAAGGTGTTGTTCTAGATAAGACAACCGGAATGGAAGCCAGAGTCATGGGTGAGGCAGCTAGGACTGCAGCAGGAATGAAAGTTTCAGATGTCAACGAGATCATTGAGAAACTTGTTTCAGGCTACGAGAAGAACTATACCTGCGCACCAGAAGGCAAGACTTTCCGTGAGTGTTACGATGTTAGGACCGTTAAGCCGACCGAAGAGTATTTAGAGGTCTATGGTAGAGCCCTCTCTACACTGCGCGATGCTGGTCTCGATATCAAACACTGAATCACATTTGTCCGCCCAGGAGGCAAAAACATAGGGCGTCTTCGGACGCTCTATGAAAAAACCACTCGAAAAGCATGTATTTTCCTCCAAAAAAGATCTGTCTTCGAGCAGGTTTCCTGGGAACCTTTTTCTCGCTATCTTTATTTAAAACTAATTTGGAAAGTTTTTGTGCGACTTGTCGTGAGGACCAACATCTTTTGTTTGAAATTATGGTTCGTCGGGTCGTATTTTATACTAATATACACGCGCGAAAGACCATAAACTATATATGAGGATGGGAGAGATTAGACAACATATGGCAGCACCCAGGCGCATTGATATCTTCGAGTCCTATAATAGGTTTAATTCTGGAAAAAAAGTGCGTGAAGATACATGGGATTATGTCACAGTGCCTACAAACGCAATGCTTATGAAAGAAAAATACAAGATCAATTTTGGAGTGAACATAATTCCAGAAGATAATGATCTGTCAGACAGGTTGTTTGCGGCCGGTATAGAGATGCTTGTCTCCACTGGTTTTTATAATACGAATCTAGGAAGGGTCCTAAGTATTTCTGAAGATGAGATTTTCGAAGGATTAAAAGGAGCTCCTACAAAGGTAAAATTAGGATCTGGAAAAGAGAAGGTTTCGTGCAAATCACGTCATATAGGCTCAAAGAAGAAGCCAATAATCCAGGGAGGGCCTACCGGGGCACCTGTTTCAGAAGAGATATTCCCGGCAATGATGCAGAGTTATGCTCAGGAAGGAGTTGTTGATACTCTGGTCAGTGGAGTTTTGAACACTATATGTGGTCATTCTGCAACTACTAACACTCCTTGGGAGATTCGTGCAACTCTTACCGAAATCAGATATGTTAGAGAAGCATGTACGATGGTTGGAAGACCTGGAATGGCAATATAGGGACCTGAAACGCCATTGTCCGCGGCAGGACGTCTTTCTTCAGAGATGACAAAGTTCGGATTGAGGCGGTGTGATCTTCATGAAGCTTCACAATTGAATGAATTGAAGATGGACATGTCTGGATTGAATATGCTGGCTGGTTGGGCTACCAACGGCGATACAATAATGATCGAACAAATGCCTATTTTTGGAGGGTACTGCGGCGGAGTAGAAGAGACCGCAATTTGTGATGTAGCTACAATGATAGCATCATTCTGTCTTTTCAATTGTGATGTTCATCTCGACGGACCAATCCATATTAGATGGGGAACCACAACAACAAGGGAGACTTTGCAAATTGCAGCTCATGCGGCAGCGGCATTGGATCAGAACACGGATCTTCTTCTTGGAAATCAATATTATACTTTGGCTGGGCCATGCACAGAGATGTGTCTTTTGGAAACCGCTGCACAGGCTATCACAGATACAGTATCCGGAAGAGAATTGGTTTCTGGCTCAGCATCATCAAAAGGAGTTGTCAAGGATAAGACGACTGGAATGGAATCAAGAATGCTCGGAGAAGCAGCAATAGCATCTGCCGGATTGGAGGTCAATGAAGCTAATTCGATACTTGAACAGCTTATCGGTACATATGAAAAGGATTTTGCCCGCCCGCCTGCAGGTAAACGTTTCCAAGATTGCTACGATATCAAAGATGTCGTCCCATCCAACGAATATTTAAAGGTTTATGAAAAGGCTCTCGGAACGCTTAGAAATTGCGGCCTGGGTCTATGAAAATTCATTCATTTTTTAAATATTTCAAAATGATAGTGCCAGTAAGGGCAATCTATATTAACGCGCTATACTATTTTATTTTGGATGGGGGACGATCCGGAGATCAGCGGGTCTCTAAAACCTAGCCAGCGGGGATCAACACCCCGGTCTCTCGCCATTTGACTTGAAGGGATATCATGGAAATTAAATTCACCGACCCGCAGATACAGCGTTTGAGAGAGTACGGAGACGACCCTCGAGATGAGTCGGTTTTTGCAAACGAGGCAGACAGGGATGCCACTTTTACGAAGATGATGTCAGAATTGATGTCAAGAAACGAAAGGGGCATAAAAGCGTTTATATCCAAACCGATAAAACATAGACTAGTTGGTTTAGAAGAGCAGATAGCTAGGGCATTGATTGCAGAGGGTTTCATAGAGGTGCGCACTCCGATATTCAGTTCAAAATCATCATTGGCTAAGATGACCATAACCGACGATCATCCTCTCTATAGGCAGATGTTTGCCGTCGATGATAAAAGATTTCTTAGGCCCATGTTAGCGCCCAATCTTTACTATGTTATGAGAAAGCTCAGGGATCATACTGATGGACCGGTAAAGATATTCGAGATCGGTTCATGTTTCAGAAAAGAATCACACAGTAATGATCATTTGGAAGAGTTCACTATGTTGAACCTCGTCGATATGGGGCCTGAGGGAGATACTATTGAGAAATTGAAAGGTTACATAGGCATTGTAATGAATGCTGTGGGTATTCCAGATTATAAATTAGTCAGTGAAGAATCAGATGTTTATGTGGAGACCATGGATGTCATGATCGGAGACGAAGAAGTGGCATCGGGAGCAGTAGGTCCCATGAAATTAGATCCTGCATTCGATATTCACGAACCGTGGTGTGGAGTTGGGTTCGGTCTTGAGCGTCTTATAATGTTGAGAGATAATGATGGAAGTGTTAAGAAAACAGGTAGGAGTCTTAACTATATCAATGGATACAAAATAAATTGAAGGTATTTTAATGGACATTTCACAGATAATTGATAAGGCAGTAAAAAGAGAGAATTTGAATTTGGATGAAGTGACTGCTTTGATGGCAGCATCCAAAAAAGAGGATTTGGATATAATATTCTCTGCTGCTAGAAAGGTTAGGGATGTCCAATTCGGAAAAAAAGTGTTCATTTACGGTTTTGTTTATTTTTCAACGTATTGTAGGAATAATTGTGCGTTCTGTTACTATAGAGCCACTAATACAGAACTCGGAAGATACAGAAAGACGCCGGAAGAGATAATGGCATTATCTACAAGCTTGTATGATGCAGGTATCAATCTTGTGGATTTGACAATGGGTGAGGATCCTAAGATGTATGCCAACGGTCACAAGGAGCTATTGAATATCGTTCAGGGTGTCCGCGACGAGGTCCCAATAGGGATAATGGTTTCACCTGGAGCAATGCCAAGGGAAATGTTCCCAAAAATGAAAGAGGCGGGTGCGGATTGGTTTGCTTGTTATCAAGAAACTTATAACAGGGATTTATTCGCAAAACTCAGATTGGATCAGGATTATGATTACAGACTCAATCAGAGGGTATGGGCTAGGGAAGCAGGCATACTCACAGAGGATGGTATGCTGGTAGGTCTCGGGGAGACAGCCAGGGACAGGGCTGAAGCAACATTGAGAATGGGTGCACTTGGATGTGAACAGATCAGAGCAATGACCTTTGTTCCTCAACACGGAACACCTATGCAAGCGATTGTTCCAGCTGATTCTATGGATGAATTGAAAGTTATCGCAACAATGAGATTGTTGTTCCCGGATCGTTTGATACCGGCAAGTCTGGATGTAGAAGGAATTGTCGGATTGAAGACAAGGATAGATGCTGGAGCGAATGTCATCACATCAATAATTCCGCCTCATATGGAATTGGCAGGAGTTGCTCAACATGATCTCAATATTGATGATGGTTGTCGTTCTGTTGATTATGTAAAGGAGATGTTGGACGATATGGGAAGACACGTTGCTACAAATGCAGAATATGGGGCATTCCTATCTGAACACAAGGCTTTGATAAAAGGAGCTGAGTAGGATGAAGGTAGGGATTGTGGGAGGAGCCCTTCAGGGCATGGAAGCTGTTTATCTGTCTAAGAAGGCAGGTTATGAAACATTAGTCATGGATAGAAAAGAGAAAGCACCTGCTCGTTCTCTTTCAGATGAATTTTTTCTTGGAGATATTATAAAAGACCCAGATAGTGTAAAGAAGATATTATCTGATTGTGATGTCATCATTCCTGCATTTGAAGAATCAGATGCATTGTGTAAGCTTAATGAGGTCGTCATGAGCATGGAGATACCATTCTTATTCGATTTTTCATCTTACAATATATCCTGCTCTAAAGAAAGATCCAATCAGATAATCGCAAGTCTCGGAATATCGTTGCCTGAGCCTTGGCCTCAGTGCGGATACCCGATAATCGTTAAACCATCTTCTCAGAGCGGAAGTATCGGTGTGTCAGAAGTTAATAATGATGCAGAGAGAGTGAAGGCCCTCAAGATCGTAACGGATCTGCATGATACTCCGATACTTCAGGAATTCGTTTCTGGAAAGAGTGTATCCATAGAGGTTATTGGAAATGGAAAAAAATCCAGATCGTATACGACTACAGAAGTGATACTCGATAGCAATTATGATTGTAAGAGGGTTGAATGTCAACCTAATATTCTTTCAGAAGAAGAGGATGAGGAGTTTGCTGATATAGGTATGAAGATCGCAAATTCAATCGGACTCAAAGCGCTTATGGATGTAGAGGCGATCCGTACCAAAAAAGGCCTTAGAGTATTGGAGATAGATGCAAGGATCCCGAGTCAGACCCCTGCGGCGATACAGGCTGCTACAGGTGTCAATCTAATGCAGGAGTTGGTGTGTTCTGCGTTGGGGAAAGAGACCGGTGTGAAGAGTAGCAATGAGTGTTCCGCGTACGAGCATTATGTCATACAAGGGCCTACTATGAGGACATGCGGAGAGAAGCAATTCGGGCATGTCGAGAATCCTTATTTTGCGAACGGTCTCTTCGGGGAGGATCAGATCATAACCGATTATCAGCCAGGAAAGTCTGAATGGAGGGCCACAGTGATCAATCATGGAAAGACTCCTGCACAGGTCCTTGAAAAAAGGAAGAAATTCATTTCGAATGTGATGTCTCAGTGCGATATCGAAGAATATATAGACAGATCGCCGGAGATGGTGTGATGACAAGATTAACGAACGATATGGTCAAGGACATCTCTACTTCGTTGGAGAATGTCAATGATATGTTGGTGCGTTGTGCCGGAATGACTACCAAAGAGATGGCGTGTGATGCCATTGCAATAGATCCTAATTCGATAGATCTTGAGGAATTCCAAGTAGGCGTCATCCCGATCACGTCGGGTTTAGGAATAATTTCAAAGTTTTCCGAGTCTGTATCGGACATCGTAAAAGCCATAGGAATGGAGAGTTTTGTCACGGAAACGACAGATGTCACAGGATTTGCGGAAGCACTCACCAGAGGTGCCGATATAATTTTCATGGCAGATGATTATGAATATATCGCATTCAATGTTGCATCAAAGAAATATTCTAACAATTCATTCGGTACGGCATCGGGATATGTTGCGGCGCTCAACGGCGCTGCCAAAGGATTGATCGGTAAGACAGTTCTGATCGCGGGCGCTGGCAGAGTAGGAAGCAGAGCTGCGAATTTATTAACCGCCAGAGGTGCAAAGGTAATCGTTACAGATGTAGATAAGGAGAAGTCGCGTGCTTTGGCAGATAATTTTAGCAATGTAATGATAATGGATGATATCGCAGAGGCGATCTCATCCAATAAATACATTTTAAATGCGTCTCCGGCGCATATTCCAAGTGAATACATCATAGAAGGGGCTATAATTTCTACACCCGGAATTCCACACACATTCGATGAGGCCGCATACAGAAAGGCCACGATAATACACGATCCATTAGCGATCGGTACTGCTGTAATGGCTGTTCAGGCGGCATCGTTTTCAAATCAGGATAAGAAAAAATGCAGGAGATAATATGAAAGAATATTGTATCGCGTTAGATATCGGAACAAGCGGTTTACGCTGTCAGGTGTTGGATAAAGAAACAGGAAAAACATTGGCTACATCGATCACGCAACGTCATCCTATTCCAGGAATGAATGTCATAGATCATGTGAATTTTGCCATTCAGTCGGGAGAGGATGTTGCTAATGGCCTCATGATAGGCGCTATAAATCAGCTCTTTTCATCTCTGGATGTCGATCTTTCGCTAGTAAAAACTGTTGCTGTATGTGGAAATCCGTTCCAGCTCTCGCTTTTTCAGAATATAGAGATCAGAGATCTTGCATATGCAGGAAAGAATATGCTGAAGGAATTGGGCGTGGTCTCCCCTCCCAGGGATGGAGATATAATCAATGCTTCGGACATAGGCCTTAAAGGACTTGCGCTTGGCGCAAAGGTCATCATACCTCCAGCAGTGACACATGAGATCGGTGCAGATGCTATCGCTATGCTAATGATCACGGATGTTTTGACTGTAAAGGAACCGTGTATCGTTGTAGACTATGGAACCAACGCCGAGATGGCATTGATAGTGAATGGTAAAATCTATACGGGATCTGCAGCGGCGGGGCCCGCCCTGGAAGGTCAGGAGATAGAAAGAGGAATGCTTGCAGCGCCTGGTGCGATCGCTGACGTAAATATAACAGAGAAAGGATGGGCATGCAGTGTTCTCGACCGTTCTATGGTTGACTGCGATGGAGATGTTGTAGACCCTGCAACAGGAAATACTGTTGTCGAGGGATATATGCACAAGAAAGCGATTGGGATCACCGGAACAGGTGTGGTCGCTGCATTGTATTGTGGAATGAAACAGGGTGATATAGATCCCCCGTTGATCAAATTCCCGGATTCAAAGGTGCATCTTCAGGACGGCATCAACATATCTTCGGATGATGTGGATGAAGCCGGAAAGGCCATCGGAGCACTTCGTGCAGGATTCCTTACATTGTTAAACGAAGCAGGTCTTTGGACGGGAGATGTGAAATTAGCTTACATGTCCGGAGCTTCCGGATTGTATGTGGATGCGATCAAAGCATTGAGCATCGGAATGGTGGTTCCAGGTGCAGAGCGTATCATTCAGTTTGGGAATACCTCTATCGAACTCGCGAGACGTATCGCAATGGGACAAGTGGACCTTATAGGACTTCGTGATTTCGCAATGAAATTGAGAGCTACGCATTGCATGTTCGCAACGTCTGAGGTTTTCAAGAATATCTATTCGATAGAATATTCATTATGGTGCACGCATATGCCGATGTCAGAGTACAATAATATGCTTGAACTCTATAATCTGCCGTATCTTTCTAAGCCCAATGACAATGTGACCGTTAAGAGATTGGCACGCACAGATCTTCCAGATACTGAGAATACAAAGGTAAAGATCTTAGAAGACTCCGGAACCGTTCTAGTAGGGGAGATAGAAGGGTGCATTCATTGTGAATGCTGTGTGAATGCATGCCCTGAGCAGGCGATATCCATAGGTCAGGTGGGAGACAGGACATTCGGATATGTTAAGTCTGATAGGTGTGCAGGCACTGCATGCAGACGTTGTGAGGCAGCGTGTAATGAGCAGGTACTTCACATAACTCCGTTTCGTGTTCAATAAGTAAGATATGCGTCTGTTGTGAAGACGCATATCCATTATTTATTATATTTTGAATGTAATTCTTGAACATGAGTAAGGATGAGAATGCCCCAGGCATGTCTTCCAAAGAGAAATTTATCTTGGTCTCTATTGTTATGGGAACATTCATGGCAGCCTTAGATGTAACGATAGTTGCGGTTGCGCTGCCTACGATAGCAAAGAGTTTTTCCACAATTGGAAGTACGACCGAGGTCTCATGGATCTTATTGGGGTATACTCTGTCTTTGTGTTGTTTTATACTACTCTGGGGGAAGTTAGGTTCTAACATCGGATATAAAAAAATGTTCATTCTAGGTGTTGTAATATTCACTGCGATGTCTTTATTAGTCGGCCTTGCTGGAATCAGTTCCAGAGCGACTCTTACAGATATCATAATCTTGAGAATGATCCAGGGCCTCGGAGCAGGTATGATAAGTGCCATGGGGTTGGCAATGATATCCTCATATCTTCCGAATTCGAAAGGAATGGCTGTAGGAATGATTACATTGGCAGCATCTGCAGGTACCGCATTCGGTCCTGCTTTGGGCGGAGTGCTCTGTTATTTTCACTGGTCATACATATTTTTCATCAACGTTCCGATAGGTATCATTTGTGTCGTAATGTCACTAAAATCAATGTCTAATGTAAAAGAGATACGCGAAGAAAAGCAGAGGTTAGACGTCATAGGTGTCATTTTGATGATCATAATGATGTTCTCTATAATTTATTATCTTAATTCTGGAAGAAGTATCGGATGGACATCTGATGAAGGCTTGTTATTG
Organism: Candidatus Methanomethylophilaceae archaeon; assembly: GCA_023230065.1. Lineage (GTDB taxonomy): Archaea > Thermoplasmatota > Thermoplasmata > Methanomassiliicoccales > Methanomethylophilaceae > JALNYB01. The sequence continues at coordinate 5,666 of JALNYB010000017.1, read as the reverse complement.
ATTGTTCTAGCTTTCATACCAGCGGGATTGCTTGTATGGTGGGAACAGAGAGTAAAGAATCCATTGATTTCTGTAAGGTTAATGAAGATCAAAGATGTTGTTGAAGGAAATCTTGTTGCAGCGATATTGTTTGCAGGAATGGCAGGTTCATATCTTCTGTTGCCTTATTACTTAGAGTATTGTCAGGGATATTCTACAGTTGAAATGGGATTGATATTGATTGCTAATTCGTTGGGAATGATAGTTGTAGGTCCAATGGTAGGAAGGATATCTGACAGAACGGGAATCAACAATAGGGCGGTATCTTTAGGATGCCTAGTGGCCGCTTTAGGATTCTTTATGTTGGCATTGCTTAGAGCCGACAGTTCTCTTTGGTATATTTTGTTGGCTTTGTTCATAATGGGAATGGGGATCGGTATAGCGTTGGTTGCATCTACTAATCTTTGTCTTTCCTATTCTGATGACGGAGAGGACGGACAGATGTCCGGATTAATCAATACATTCAGGCAGGCAGGAAGTTCTGCAGGAGTTGCCATATTGGAAGCAGTGTTTGCTGGAGCTATCGTAGTTCCTCTTATCATAGACCCCTCAAATCTAAGTTGGTTGATGACAGGATTCAGGCCTGCATTCTTTGTTGCAACGGTATTCGCACTGATAGCATTCGTAATTTCAATGTTTGTTAGGGATAAAAAGGTCAGAGAAGTCATGTAAGAATGATATTCAGGTAACAATCAACAAGATTTTAATAGATTATCGTCAGATGACTATTATAATAGTGCGAAAACATATATTGTATTTTATTGTACATTGATGTTTCTATATGGTAAATAGAGATATTATTTATACAACATATATGTATTGTTATAATCATTGGAGAATCTATAGGATTGAATAAAATGACAAATGAAAGATATGGACTCAATAAAGAACTTGCACAGATGCTCAAAGGCGGTGTGATCATGGATGTTACGAATCCCGAGCAGGCAAAAATAGCGGAAAAAGCAGGAGCCTGTGCCGTAATGGCGTTGGAAAGGATCCCTGCGGATATTCGTGCGGCGGGAGGAGTTTCCAGGATGAGCGATCCAAAGATGATCAGGGGTATTCAGGACGCAGTTTCGATCCCAGTCATGGCAAAGGTTCGTATCGGTCATTTCGTAGAAGCTCAGATATTAGAGGCACTTGAGATCGATTACATAGATGAGAGTGAGGTTCTGTCTCCTGCAGATGATGTTTATCACGTTGACAAGACTAAGTTCAAAGTACCGTTCGTTTGCGGTGCAAAAGATCTAGGGGAGGCACTCAGACGTATTTCAGAAGGTGCTTCGATGATAAGAACCAAGGGAGAGCCCGGAACAGGCGATGTCATTCAGGCAGTGAGGCATATCAGGGCCATGAATGCAGAGATCCGCAGGATCGCAGGTCTGTCCGAAGATGAATTATACGAAGCAGCAAAGCAATTGCAGGTATCGTTGGATCTTGTACAGTATGTTCATGAGAATAAGAGATTACCAGTGGTCAATTTTGCAGCAGGCGGAATAGCAACACCGGCAGATGCGGCATTAATGATGCAACTAGGCGCGGAAGGTGTCTTTGTAGGTTCAGGAATATTCAAATCCGGAAATCCTGCTAAACGTGCAGCAGCTATTGTCAAAGCTGTTACCAATTACAATGATGCAGCAATTCTTGCACAATTATCAGAAGATCTCGGTCCTGCGATGGTCGGGATAAATGAGCAGGAGATCAACATTATAATGGCTGAGCGTGGTCAGTGATGATCGTAGGTGTTATTGCCGTTCAGGGAGACTTTGCTGAGCACGAGAAGATGTTGGGTCTACTCGGTGTTGAGTATTTTCAGATAAGACAGGCTAAAGATCTGAATAAAAAGATGGATGGGCTGATAATTCCCGGCGGCGAGAGCACTGTAATAGGAAAACTCCTCAGAGAATTGGGGATGATGGATCGTATTAAAGCAATGATACAGAATGGACTTCCGGTATTCGGTACATGTGCGGGATTGATACTCCTTTCTGAAAATATTTTTAATGACGATAACGTCTATATCGGGACCATGCCGATATGTGTTAAACGTAATGCATATGGCAGACAGTTGGGAAGTTTCACGGTGGAAGCGGAATTCAAAGGCATAGGAAAGATACCTATGGAATTCATTCGTGCACCTGTTATCGATTCGATGAAGGATGGCGTAGAGATACTTGCAACGGTTAACGGCAAGATAGTGGCTGCTAAATTCGGAAAGCAGTTGGTGACTGCTTTTCATCCGGAATTGACTTCAGATCTTTCAGTTTATCAATTTTTTATCGATTTAGTGTCAACTTAATCATTAATTATTGTTAACTTTTTATATTAGTTATAATAAATTATATAACCGTTAACATTCATTCTAAAAATACCATATTTAAAACTAATTACAATGAAAGAAAAACAATGAAAACTAGAATATTAATCTTTCTATTTTCGTTGTCTTCATATATATTAGTTTTTATGTCTTCATAACAGCAGATAATGTTGATAATATGGATCAATACTAAGAAGGAAAAATAATGGCAGACGAACACATTCTGTTTCCGTTTACCCGCATTGTCGGTCAGGAAAAAATGAAGAAAGCCCTACTTCTCAACATTGTCGATCCAGGCATTGGAGGAGTTTTGATAAAAGGAGAGAAAGGTACAGCAAAATCTACATCTGTAAGGTCCCTTGTACAGGTACTTCCTGCAGTAAATGTCGTTAAAGGCTGTGTTTTTCACTGTGACCCTAAACATCCGAAGAGGATGTGCGTTTATTGTCAAGAAAAGATGGCAAAAGGTGAAATATTAGAATCTGCGACCGTACCAATGAAGGTCGTAGAACTTCCATTAAGTGCCACAGAAGACCGTGTATCGGGTACATTGGATCTTGAGCATGTGTTGAAGACCGGCGAGAAGAAATTTGAACCTGGTGTACTTGCGCAGGCAAACGGAAATCTTCTGTATGTAGATGAAGTGAATCTTTTGGATGATCATATTGTCGATCTTTTGTTGGATTCTGCAGCAATGGGTATAAATTACATTGAGAGAGAAGGAATCTCGTTCTCGCATCCTGCAAAGTTCATTCTTGTAGGAACCATGAATCCCGAAGAAGGAAATCTAAGGCCCCAATTGCTGGACAGATTCGGTCTTTCTGTTATGGTTGAGGGAGAGAAAGAGATCGACACAAGGATGGAAGTCATAAGGAGAAGACTTGCATTCGATGCAGATCCAGAATCATATATCAAGGATTGTCAGAGTGAATTAGATGCACTTCATGACAAGATCGTCAATGCAAGGAAGAATCTGGCATCGATCAAAGTGGATGAAAGTCTAATCCACGCAGTAGCTGTTGTTTCCATTCGTTCGGGAATGGAAGGGCATAGGGCCGATATTTCAATGATAAGGGCAGCTAAAGCAAATGCTGCATTAGAAGGAAGAGACAAAGTAACAATAGATGATGTTCGCGATACCGCGGGTCTTGTTCTTGCGCACCGTTTGAAGAAGGGTCCTTTCGAGGAAGCAGTCTTCAAAGAGGAGGATCTGGAAACATGGTTGATGGGCGTGTAAGGCCTGTTCATTTTCCTTTCTCGGCAATATATGGCATGGAAGATGCTAAGAAAGCATTACTGTGTCTGATTGTTAATCCAAGAATAAAAGGCATGCTGATCAAAGGTGCATCAGGTGTTGCAAAGACAACGTTGGCACGTTCGATATCAGGAGAGCTTTCAGGACGCACCATAGTAAATGTTCCGCTCAATGTAACAGATGAACAGTTGTTCGGGTGTCTGGATATAGAGGCGGCGATCAAAGATGGTGTGATCTCGATGCAGGAAGGTCTGCTTGAGCGCGCAAATGATAATTTTCTATATCTGGATGATGTGAATCTATTCGATCAGAGGGTTATAAGCGAAGTTATGGACTGCGTTCTTACCAGGAAGGTGACCGTAGAAAGAGAGAACGTGTCTTCTATGTATACGTGCAACACAACAGTCATCGCTACAATGAACTCTGCCGATTCATATCTCAATCCACGTGTTCTGGACTGTTTTGATATGTGTATCCAGATACCTGCTCCAAACGGTGTAAAGGATAGAGAAGAGATAATCAGAAGGAATATAGAATATTCAGAAGATCCTGATTCATTCATTAAGAAGTATTCACTAGAGGAAGAAAAAGTCGTAAAGAATCTTATTGATGCAAGGAAATTGCTTAAGGATGTCACAATTTCCAAGGATATGATCGCTGTAGTTTCCGAATTGTGTGTGAAGACAGACATTGAAGGATACCGTGGGGATATCTCTACGGTTATAGTTTCTATGACACTTGCTGCTCTGAACGGAAGGACAGAGGTAAGTTTGGAAGATGTCAGGCAGTCTGCTCTATTCTGTCTTTATCATAGACAGAATATGAAATTGAAGGAGAAGTCGGAAAAGCAGAAGAACAAGGAAGCACTGGAAGATCAGCAAGATTATACTATCATGGGCAGTGGACAAACACATATGAACCGTTGTATCCATGATAACTGTAAGGAGGATCCGGAAGAGCTGTCTCAAGAAGCAACAGATGGTGTAATTGAGCCCGATCCAGATAGTGTTATGACTGGTTATATCTACGAGGTAGACGATGTCATAACAAAGATAGGAGAGACTTTCAAGGCTATCGATGTTTTTGAATCAGAGTCCAGAAAAGCTCGTGGTGCTGCAAATGACGGCGGTAAAAGGCTGTTCATGAAAAGTAACGACAGATCTGGGAAATATATAGGTTCAAGAGTAACCGAGAGTAAGAATCCCGATCTTGCGTTCGATGCAACAGTTCGTGCTGCGGCACCTTATCAGCGTAGACGTCACAACGAGAATGATGATGACGGTGACACGATAATAATCGAGAATCACGATCTGAGAGAAAAGATCAGAGAGAAACGCAGTTCCAGCACTTTTCTATTTTTATTAGATACCAGTGGTTCGTTGATAATCAGGAATAGGATGGTAGCAGTTAAAGCTACGATCCTGTCTATGTTAAAGAATAATTACGTCAAGCGTGATCGTATAGGATTCATGACATTCAACGAGGAATCCATCAATATGCTGATGCCTCCGACAAAATCGGTTGATACCATCTATAAATTGCTGGATAATCTGCCTATCGGAAAAAGAACGCCTCTTAGCGGAGCTATGTTGGCCGTCAGTAATTATATGACCACTTACGTTAGGAAGCGTCCCGACGAGAAGTGTTATGTTATTCTGATCACAGACGGAGAAGCCAATGTATCTATCGATGAAAATGCAGATCCCATCGAAGAATCTCTCAGAGTAGCCGCTAAGATATCGATTCCGAATACAGAATGGGTCGTAATCGATTCTGGAAAGAGATTCGTGGAATCCGATGATGCTCTAAATCTTGCACATGCACTGAGAGCCAGGTATTATAGGCTGGAAGATCTGAAGGCAAGCGAAGAATCCATCAATTTAGAAGAAAGCAAATCTGTTATCTAAACTTTTTAAATAATTTTCATTTTTATGATTCTATAGTTATTATTTTTAGTTCAGTTTATGTTTTTAATCGGATATCATTCTTCACTGCAGTTTTTTATTCCTGTATGGATTTTTATTATGTAAGTCCGATCTTTAAATTTCAGGATTT
>JALNYB010000016.1 GCA_023230065.1 Candidatus Methanomethylophilaceae archaeon | reverse complement strand
AAGAGATCATCCCTTTGGCAGGGGTCTTCTGAAGACACTCCATAACAGATTTGGGTCCGTCCCAATTATCAGGGTCTATATGGACATAATTAACCCCTCTGGGTTCAAGACATCTCATAAGTTCGTTGATAACACGTCCGATAACACGTCCACTGCTTCCTTCGAACACTATGACGACCGGAATATTATTAGCAAAAATCTCTTGCTGAAGAATGTTAAGCTTAGATGACATTTCCTTCGAGATAAGAGCTTTCATGAATACACCGATACCTTCGTCTGATTAAAACAGTTACGCTGAAATGTGTTAATGTGCTTCTTTTATAAACTATTATTGAGATAAATGGTCATGCCTTGTAACAACAACAAAGAATTCGGAGAAATGTGTTCGAACATGGGCGGTTACGCACCAGATACTCTTAAAGCCATCAAAGAATTAGACCCGGACCTCATCAGCCTACTGAAAAAAATGGACGAGGTCATGGTAACAGACTGTGCGTTGGACAAGAAAACAAAAAGGCTCATGGCACTTTCATGCGTTGCAGTGAGAATGTGCGAAGATTGCATCTATGCACAGGCAAAAGTAGCGAAAAATTACGGAGCAACGAAAAAAGAGATCTTGGAATCTATTCAGGTAGCCGTTCTCATAGGTGGCGTTCCATGCTGGTCCGTTGCCAAGAAAGGAATAGCAAAACTATTCTCAGAATGGGAAGAATAAATCAAACAATATCTTCTTCAACCTTTTCTTTTTTATATCTTATGCGGATGAGTTCAGATATCCTGTATCCAACATATCCGCATATTATTCCAATTACTATTCCAGCTATAACATCCGTAGGATAATGCAAATAGAGATACAGACGCGAATATGCTATTATCGCAGCGAATATGAATCCGACATAACCTGCTTTTTTATTATACATATACAATGCAACAGCCATTGCAACGGCTCCGATAGTATGTCCTGAAGGGAATGAAGAGCTTGTAGGTGCAGGTATCAGCAAAATGATATTGGAATTCTCTATGAACGGACGTGGACGGTCCACCAGGAACTTTATCATCCCATTTCCGATGAGATATCCCAATGCCGCTCCGATAAGGATGGCGACCCCTACCCATCTGAATCTCTTAGTACAGATCAATATAACAGCAATCACACCTGCTAGAATATCATAATTCATGGTCTGTGTGATAATAGGCATTACTGCATCCCCTATTAACGTCCGCAAATTCTCCTGAATAAAGTTCAAAAAATCCAATTCTACGCCCACGATATGTGCCCGTTTACATCATATACAGTCAAAGTTGAAATACAATACTTCTTTACTATCGCGTATAGAGGGGAGTTGCAATGACGGACATAGGCACCTGCACTAAAAAGCTGAAAACTGAAGAAGGCGAGATTACTATCTACAGCCTCAGAGAACTCGAAGAAAAGGGTTTTATAAAGGATCTTAAAAAGATGCCTTACTCCATAAAGGTCATAGTTGAATCACTTTTGAGACAGCGGGATGGTTCCATCATAACAGATGAAGATGTGGAAACCATCGCATCCTGGAATTCCGAAAAGAACACAGACCGTGACATTCCGTGGATTCCCGCAAGAGTACTTCTTCAGGACCTTACCGGCGGAGCCGCGATTGCAGATCTTGCATCGATGAGAGAAGCAGTTTCAGCGATGGGAAAAGATCCCGAAATAATAAATCCGTTGGTTCCGGTAGATCTCGTCATAGATCATTCGATCCAAACGGATTTTGCAGGATGTCCCGATGCCCAGGAACGCAACGAAGAAGTAGAATTCCAAAGGAACAAAGAAAGATACGCACTGTTCAAATGGGCACAAAAATCATTCAGGAACTTCCGTGCCGTACCTCCTGGAAACGGCATATGCCATCAGGTGAATCTGGAATATCTCTCCCCCCTTATACATGTCAAAGAAAAGAACGGAGTACTCACCGCATATCCCGATTCGTGTTTCGGAACTGACTCGCACACAACTCAGATCGACGGACTAGGTGTCGTCGGATGGGGAGTCGGAGGAATCGAAGCAGAAGCCGTGATGGTAGGACAGCCCAGTTACATGAAATTACCGGATGTCATCGGATTCAAACTGATCAACAAATTATCTCCGGGCATCACAGCAACAGACCTTGTTCTAACTATAGTACAACTACTCAGAAAGAAGGGTGTAGTAGGAAAGTTCGTTGAATTCTACGGACCTGGCTACAGTAACCTCTGCCTCGCAGACAGATCCACCATCGCGAATATGGGGCCTGAATACGGAGCAACAATGGGATACTTCCCTATCGACGAGAAAACGATAGAATACCTGAAACTTTCAGGAAGAGACCCAAAACATATCGATACAGTAGAAAAATACGCCAAAGAGCAGACCCTTTGGTATACTGAAGAACCAGAATACACCGACACCCTAGAATTAGATCTTTCAACCGTAGAACCGTGTCTTGCGGGATTCAAGAGACCTCAGGACAGGATCCCGTTATCTAAGATGAAAGAAGAGTTCGAAAACACTCTCAAAGCACTTGGTACAGAACAGAAGAAAAAGCCTGTCTCGGATATGATGGGAGACGGATCGGTAGCCATTGCTTCGATCACATCGTGCACGAACACGGCCAACCCCTCGGTCATGGTAGCAGCAGGGCTTGTAGCGAAGAAAGCATGCGAATTCGGACTGAAACCGAAGGACTATGTCAAGACCTCGCTGGCCCCGGGATCAAAAGTCGTAACGGAATATCTGAAGAATTCAGGCCTTCAGTCGTACTTGGACAAACTCGGATTCCAATGTTGTGGATACGGATGCATGACCTGCATCGGTAACAGCGGACCCCTTTCAGAAAAAGTAAGCAACACGATAAAAGCGAACGACCTCGTGGTTGCCGCTGTAGCATCAAGCAACAGGAACTTCGAAGGACGCATACATGCTTTGGTGAAGGCTAACTATCTCGCCTCACCGCCTCTTGTGGTGGCCTTTGCGATCGCAGGACGCGTCGATATCGATATGGACCGCGAACCTCTCGCGACTGTGAACGGAAAAGATGTTTATCTCAAGGACATCTGGCCAACCGATAAGGAAATTGAGGATATCACAGAAAAATATGTGACCTCAGAAACATACATATCCCAATACAGAGACATATTCAAAGGTTCCAAAAGATGGGATTCCATCGAGTGCAAGGATTCACCGTTATTCGAATGGAATGAAAAATCCACCTATATCAGAAATCCTCCGTTCTTTGATGAATTATTCGAAGAACCGGAAATAAAGAACATTAAACATGCAAGATGCCTGGCTAAATTGGGAGATTCCATAACAACCGATCATATCTCCCCCGCAGGATCATTCGGACCCGATTCCGACGCGGGAAAATACCTTATCTCATTGGATATCCCGGAAGAAGATTTCAACTCATACGGATCAAGAAGAGCCGATCACGAGATCATGGTCCGCGGGACCTTTGCCAACATCAGATTGAGAAACCAGCTCACTCCTGAAAAAGAAGGAAGCTCCTCGATATATTTCCCTGACGGCGAACAGGATACCATCTACGAGGTCTCCAGAAAATACGATGAGGATATGACCCCGTTGATAATCCTTGCAGGCAAGGAGTACGGAACAGGAAGCTCAAGGGACTGGGCAGCCAAAGGACCGTTGCTGTTAGGCGTCAAAGCCGTCATAGCAGAATCGTTCGAAAGGATCCATAGATCCAACCTCGTGGGAATGGGTATCGTTCCGCTGCAGTTCCTTGAAGGACAGACAACAGAAACACTTCACCTGAACGGTTCAGAAACATTCGACATAGATCTTAAGGACCTGGAACCAAGAGGAACTATCTGCATCACAGCATACAGGGACGGAAGGAAACTAGAATTCGACACTGTTTGCAGGGTTGATGTACCAGTTGAAATGGAATATATCGCGAATGGCGGCATTCTGCAGTACGTTCTGAGGAGAATGATCAACGAATAAATTCCGATATCTTTAATAGCAGAAGATAAATCATCCCTTAATGTGGGCCCGTGGGGTAGCTTGGTATCCTTGTAGGTTCGGGACCTATTGACTCCGGTTCAAATCCGGGCGGGCCCACTCAATTCTGCTGGCTAATGTATTTTTCAACTTTAATTCCTGATTCGATGAACATATTCATACAGCATACCTTCAACAGAACAAATAAAGCAAGCTGCGATGTGTCCAGTACAACTCATTTACTTAAATAATACTTAAATTTTGATCAAATATAATCTCCAACAAATTATCTGTCATTTGATAATTAAATGGCCGTTACATGGATTTCCGATTGAATGATACTGTTTGATCTCAACATACAAAAAATCGTCACTGACAATCTTCATTGCTGTAACAGTTTCCATGGTATTTTAAAATTTAAAATGGGCCCCTTATTTTCAATCGAAGACCACTTAAATTTAAGTTTTCATATACTGGTTTCTTAATCATCCTTTTTCTTTTTAAAAAGAATTATCAAGAATAATATCATCAACACCAATACAATTGCCACGATACTATAGATATACAATATGTAATCAGCAAAATTAGTATTATTTTCAATCGAAATCACTAAAGATATTACTGTTATCTCAACATCTCCAATAACGCTGTCCATAGATACGGCACCGTCACTGTATGCGGTCTCGGTGATATCCACACCATTCATGAGAACAGTAACGCTACTCAGAACGTGACCAGCATCGGCTGTTATTGTCAAAATAAGATTGCTGCCGGCAATAACGCTTGCCGGTCCTTCGTATGTCATATTATCTCCAGTGATAATAACACTATAATTTACAACAGGTATTGGTGGCGATGGTACGGGTACTGCAACGGTTGTTGCAGATATAGTAACATCTCCAGTGACACTGCCGATAGATACGACACCGCCGCTGTATGCAGCCTCAGTGATATCCGCACCATTCATTAGAACAGTAACGCCACTCAGAACGTAACCGGCATCGGCTGTTATTGTCACGGTCAAACTGCTATTCTCCAATACAGTTGACGGAGCATCACATGACATGTTATCGCCTGATACTGCAACATCGAAAACCTGAGTCGCAATGAATCCTATGGTGATAGACGAACCGCCATCTCCGCTTGCGTTTAAATCTACAACAACAGATTCGGATCCGCTTTCGGTAGGTAATTTCTCATTTACATCATAGATGAATAAATTATGATCCAATGATCCCAATACTACAACTGCATCTGTACCGAGTGTTCCTTCCGGAAGATCTATCGAAAGGTCCGTTCCGCTGTCTATATGAGAAAGATCACTGGCTGAAAGTACAAATATCGCACCGTTAACCGTGTAAGCAAAGTAATTTCTTGAATCGTCTACGACAGCTTTCAAAACCGTTTCACTGACCGTTAGTGAAGAAGCAACATTACCAACTCCTGCACCGGCACCGATATCCTGTGCATTCTTTCCGGCATATAAGATCAACGTCGGAGAATCAGAAACAACTACCGAGAGATCTGTGAGACGATTGTATTTTTCATTATTCAAATTAGATGTTATCCCTAGATATGCTAAACCTATTGCTGCGGCTCCGCATTCCTCATCGCCTGTGAGATATCCTCCTGCAAACGATCTGACTATTGTATCATCGCCCGAGATCTGTACATCCATCTGTGAATTTCCACGACCTGCGCCGATTCCTGGCGCATATATTCCTCCGTATGCAGTAACATTTGCACCGCCTCCTATATGCACATATGAATAGAGTATGGATCCCAACATGGCAGGCAATACGTGAAGGCCATCTTTCGCGAGTCCGGTGACCGCGTTTCCGATACCAGGTGCACTGTTGCCTCCTTGAGCATACACAGTAGCGCCATCGCTTATTGTGACCCTTACGATCCCATAATATCCTGAACCTATTCCTGGTACACCTTTGTAATTATTGCCTTCACTAGTATCAATCGTATTGACACTGTTTGCGATCACGGTTGTATCATCACCCGATATGCTGATGTATGCATCAGTACCCATGCCTCCGCCTATCGGTGATGTCCAGTAATAACCGCTGGTCACATTGACATCGGTCGCTCCGGTACTGCTGTCTATTATTATGACAGACAATACAAAATGTACGGGATCAGCAGAAGACCCTCCAGATGTTCCATACGTATTTCCAATGGATCCGCTGTTGACAGTAATATTTCCGCCGGTGATTGTCACCAGTGAGTTGGAGTGATGGGCCCCACCGATCGAACTATCAGATACTGTCACAAACCCACCTGTTATGGTGACTATTCCATTGAATCCTGTATAACTATTTCCCTCGTCATCCACGAAATCCACATTCAAATCGGAAGAATAATCAAGAGTCTGTATAGTGTCGAATGCACCTGAACCGATCGCAGCTCCTGCATATAGAAATGCAGTCGCTTTAGCAATTACAGTTCCACCGTTGATTGTAACGTAACCATTTCCGTTATATGCTCCTCCGATGGCTGCACCACCCATACTAGATGCTGCTACAGATATCGCATTTACTATCCCGCTTTTGATAATGATTGATCCGCTGTCTGTTTGACCCGTACAGGAATTACCTCCGATGCCTGCGGCCTTGTCTCCGCCTGTTGCAGTGAGACTTCCAATGGAAATATCTTCACTGCAGTCTTCGATAATTACGGTGGAACCCTCTTCGACGTAAAGTGCTGCATAATTAGCTGCACCCGTCAAAGTATTGACTCCAATCAAAGAAATAGTGACAGAAGATGCAGTACCTTCCGATATTTTCTCAATTGATATTGCAGCTCCGCTTGTTGCATCGATAGTGATGTTAGATATTGTAACAATTCCGTTTCCAACTATCACGATCCCCATCATGGGATCGACCGATCCATCCGAATTTAAACCTGTGATCGTAACAACGCTATGATCATATTCGACAGATACGGTTACATCATCGCCACTTGAATGAATACTGTCGGTCATCACTGCACAACCTGCAAAAAACATTGCTGAGATGGCGACAACTAATATAATCTTCGAAATTCCGTTCATTATAGTACCGTTCTAATTCTAAATGAAAAGATTAAGCTCTTGCCTGATCCGGTTATTCGCTTCTTCAAGGATACGATATATAAACTTATATTTGGCATTTACGCGATCTGTATGATCTTGTCGTATGTTCGGCTACCATGCATATCTTCTCGATGCATGTATCAAGACTCTTGGTAATGATATCCTTGCACATCTTGTCCGTATCTCTCAATAGTGGGCGCCTTGATGACTTGCTGTTCTCTGATTGATTCCATCATAGTTGTCCAATTCGATTCTTTTCCTGATTTCTTCGGATAGATAACTGTCGATGGGAGTATGCCGGACACTATTGATGTAATCTTTTTGCACGACATCCACGCGACTGAAGTCATTCTCGAAAAATCTCCGATCTTACCGAATCCAGCTTTTTCGAACGCAGTCAGCATGGTATGAATGAACTCGGTTGGACAGGCCGAATCTTCCAATGGACCGTCCCGCCTTTTCCTCTGTATCTGCTGTTGAAAAACTCGGTCGTATGAAAGATGGGATGTATCGATATGTCCTGTTTACAAAGCATCAGCATGGTGATAATATCCCTTGTCCTACCTTTCTCCAGACCTAACAAGGATTGATGATATCAAACAAAACGATTGAAAAGAAAGCTCAAACCTTGCTGAGGGTTTCATCAGAACTCGAATGATTTCTTGATTTTACATAGATCTCAGATTGAAAATTTCCTATCTCTTTTCTCACGCCTGGTGAATCGATCGATTCTCGATAGTATTATTAACGGACGTACTCGATACATACACGGGTAAACACAATGAAGAGACGCGTCAAGAATAACGTATATTGGATAGGGAAGATCGACTGGGAACTGAAAAAATTCCATGGCGATGATTACACGATCGATCACGGCTCCAGTCAGAACGCGTACTTGATCCAAGAAAAAAAGACGGTCCTCGTCGATACTGTTTGGGACCCTCATGCCGACGAATTCATAAATAACCTCGAAGAAGAAATCAACATTTCGGATATCGATCTCATAGTCATCAACCACGGGGAACGCGACCACAGCGGCACTCTTCCGTACATCATGGAAAAAATACCGAACATACCGATATACTGCACCGCCAATTCCGTCAAATCCCTTACAGGACAGTATCATCACCCAGAATGGAACTTCATACCTGTGAAGACCGGGGATTCGATCGACATAGGCAACGGCAAGAAACTTGTATTTGTAGAAATGAGGATGCTGCATTGGCCGGATAACATGGCCACGTTCATGACCGGCGATAACATCCTATTCTCCAACGATGCGTTCGGTCAGCACTTTGCGGTTAATGAATTGTTCAATGATTTGGCTGACAAATGTCTGCTGATAAGCGAGGCAGAAAAATATTTTGCCAATATCCTAATGCCCTTCGCCTCCAAGGTCAGAGATAAGATCGATGAGATCAAGAAGATGGATCTGCCCATCGAGATCATAGCTCCCAGCCACGGTGCGATATGGAGGGAGAATCCTATGCAGATAATCGATCTGTACGCCAAATGGGCCGACTCATACCAAGAAAATCAGATAACCGTGATATACGACACCGTGTGGAACGGAACCGCAATACTGGCCGACAGGATTGGACAGGAAATCGGAAAACTTTCTCCGAATACCATCGTAAAGATCTACAACATCTCAAAAACAGACAAAACAGAGATCATAGCCCAGGTATTCAGATCCAAAGCCATCGCTGTAGGTTCCCCGACCGTCATCAATGATATCCTATCTTCGATGGCGGGATGGATACACTTCCTCGATTCATTGAAATTCTCCGGTAAAAAAGCAGCTGTCTTCGGTTGTTACGGATGGAGTGGAGAAGGTAACAGTGTACTAAGAAAGTCCCTCGCCGAAGCGGGATTCTCCGTTATAGAGCCCGAGATCAAATGCAACTGGACCCCAGAGGAAAAAGACCTCGAACAAGCCATAGCCGTGGCCAAAGAACTGTTGGAAACGGAATGATATGCTCAGCAGACGCATAATCCGTATCAACAAAAAACTTTGCAACGGTTGTGGCCTGTGCGCAAAAGCATGTCACGAAGGTGCCATCGGTATCATCAACGGCAAAGCCGAATTGCTCAGGGAGGATTTCTGCGACGGTCTCGGGGATTGTCTGCCGACTTGCCCTACAGGCGCCATATCGTTCGAAGACAGAAAGGCCCTCGCTTATGATGCCAAAGCGGTAGAAGATAGCAAATTACCCAAACCAGCCTGTTCCTGTCCCGGCTCAGACACATTGATCATGCAACCTTCAACATCAGACTATTCAGATGGAAAGGGGATGCTATCCCAATGGCCGGTACAGATCAAACTCGTATCTGTCAAAGCCCCATTCTACGACGGCAAGGGCCTTCTTATCGCCTCAGACTGCAGTGCGTTCGCCTGCGGTTCCTTCCACGAGGATTACATCAAAGGACGGACAGTGATAATTGGATGCCCTAAACTGGACAATACCGATTACAGCGAAAAATTAGCCGAGATCATCAAAAATAACGATATCACCGACATACTGACCATCAGAATGGAAGTTCCGTGCTGTTCCAGTCTCGTCAAAATGACCGAAGAAGCTATAGCGGAAAGTGGAAAAAACATACCGATGAAGGTCATAACCTTGTCCCGCAACGGCACTGTAATACTGTGACACACATTCGTTCTTTGGACATGCCTTCCTGCACGTCATCCATCCTTCACGATATTTTTCGCCGATCATATCATGGAACTTCTATGCTGAAAGATTATATCTCAAACACTTCCGTTCCACATACCCGCTAACAATGAATTCAAATGGCATCTCTAATGATTTTTCATCTATGCCTCTTTTACGATTACCCTTACTTAATGTCAGACCTTCTATGAAAAGACCGATGACATCCCTAAACCTAGAGAATATGCAATAAACAACTCTACTTGACTTACCATCTTCTTCCGCAATCACAACATGATCCATCTTCTTTACAAAAAGAATCTCCCATGTATCATAGACGGACGAGACTGCTGCATCATATTCACCGATATGATATTTTGTCTAAATTTTTCAATCATACTTGACGACAGATGAATTGAATACGTATCTATCCAGCACTGTACCATATTCATTTATATTTACAGAAACCTAACGCAAATGTGAGACTCAGCAACCTTCCGGTTAGGATCGAATATCTGATGGGCATTTTGCTGATCGCCCTTGGAATCATATCGATTTACGGAGTGTCAAGTGATCTCGAACATAATTCCTTATATGCTCTGTCAAAGGTAGTTATGATCGCTCTCGGTATCCTGATGATCATAGATCCGAAGAAGAACATCATGCGTGCCGTGGGTATGTATGCCGCCACTATCGGAATAGGAGGGATGATACGTTCGATGAATGCACTGTCATCTGAATCCACTCTTTATTTCCTATTTGGTCTGATAACGTTCCTTCTCGGGGTCAATCTGGTTCTTTGCGGCATATCTTATTTCAGAGGAACATCCAAAAATGCACGCAGGATGACAATAACAGCCTATCTCATCTTCTTAGTATACTGTCTCAGAGCGATTGCCACTATTTACTTGGGAACTAATCCATGGGAGTATTTCACTAATAATTACAGTGTTGTAACATTCTTGATGATGTACGCCATGTACATATTCGTCCTTACAAGCGACGAGATCAGATATGGCATACCTTTGGAAAAGAACCTTATCGATCTGACCGGACTGAGGAAATCGATCAGTATCCCAAACGATTCATTGATCATGGAATCAGATTTGAAAGCCATATCTGATGGACTGGCCGGTATAGCATCATGGAATGAACTGAATGCTGGACCAGCCGAATCAGAATATATGATAAAACTAGGAAAGGAAATGCCCTGTACACTCATCCTTCAAAAATGGAAGGGGTCCACCTGTTTATATGCAACGGTGGTTACAGATCCAAATGGATCATTCATACAGGGTGCCCGTTTCAGAATAGATAATATGATCCGCGATAAGGAAACGGCCATACTATACGGCAATGACGGATCCAAGATCAATATTAAAATCAACATTGAGGGGAAGATAAATGAAGATCAGTCTTGACAAGCCCTTGATCATGCTCATCACAATAGGTGTGATCATTACAATATCTTCAGCTCTAACACTTGTTGATGAGTACTCGGATGGGCCTTTCCTATACCTTTGGATACCTTATGTGGTCTTCCTTATTTCAGCGATCTTATCTATCGCCGATCCAAAGAGATCAATGGTCAGATCGGCAAGCATATATGCTGTCGCCGTAGGAATCAATGACCTTATACTGGGTACCTATAACATATACGCCGGTTATGGCGGTGGCGACGAAGATATGTTATTGATTAACTTGATCTTCTTGGTCAACGGCCTGGTATTCCTGGCGTTGGGTGTAGCACTCGTTGTAGGAGGCTTGACATATCTTCACGGAAGATCCAAAAGCGCTGCCATATTGTATTACCCTGTCCTCCTTACGTTAGCTACTGACGCTGTTTCGATTATCTTGCAAATACGTTATGGTTACGATATCCCTACGCTGATAGCTGACAACAAATTCATGTTCCCGCGCATCATATGCTGTATCGCCATAGCTGTGCTGATGTCTAGGAAAGATATACGCAAAAATACATTGAATTGGAAGATGGAAGAACGTATAACTGGGATCAAGACTTCCTTATTCACCGAACCGATCGCGTTCATAATTCCAGAAGACGTGTCAGTAATTGAAGATTGGCTGTCAACGGCCGACGACACCGAACTAACAGTGAAACTGCGCCTGCCAAATAAAAAGATAAGAAACCTGATATTCTATCGCGTACCGGGAAACAAACAGGGATATCTCACACTGTCTGAACCTAACATCTCATCCTATTCCGGAAGTTTCCGTATGCCTGTGAACTCTATAGTACATATGACAGAGAATAATTCTGTGAGATTGTACGGTACCGACGGTCTGTTCTCTCAGATCTTGATAGATAATATCAATCAGAAGAAATAAATTATTTCCAGCCCAACCGATCTGTTCCTACTTTTATCGTATTACAATCAGCATTGCCTTTATCTAGATCGTTGCTCTCCATAATGACTCTCTGATCTATTAAGTAGCTATGCAACATAATTGCGTAGATAATATCCACATGCGATGAAAAATACAGGCCAAGAAATATAGCTGTATGATTTAACGCATTCACATTGATGAACAATTAAACTTCTATTGAATCGAGTCTGTGGATTCTGAAAAAACTTTTCTTTTACACATATCATTCGTTTACATATTCTTATATCATTTACTAAAGGATCTATGACCTCTGAAGGGACCTTTATTATCCCATTTTTTATCAAAAGACCACTGTAGAATTATAAACGATCTGTTCATCGGAGCACTCATAAAACAAATCAACCTACAAAAATAATATTCCTATATTATACAGAAATCATGTACCTACATTATAAATAAGATGTCCCCTTTATAAAGTTCGCCCTGATTTATCGGACTTACTCCTTAATACGGAATAATTCCCTTAAATTTGACGTTCGGAGTAAGACCACATTCATCTTTGAAATGCGAGCGAATTTACTCAGAAATGTTTACTTCGAAAGAAGCCCCACACGCTATACTCCAGGATTTTCCGGATATCAACAGATATATTGTTGTTTTTGGTAAATTTTGAGAGCTCCTTCACTTAGGACCTCTATTCCTAGCGGTAGCTATCTCTCTCGAAAAAAAGTGAATGTATCCTTCCGAACAAAAAGACGAAGGTAATGATAATGGCCTTGAACATGAATAATAAGAGACCGATAAAAGCCATGGACGACAAATTCAGTGAACTGATCACTACAGAAATGAATTCGTTCAAATCTAAGATCAGGAAACCTATCAAACGTCTATCGGAGAACGCACGTGTATCACATTATGAAAATCAACTATCGAAGAACATCTTCGCAGATATAAATTGCCCTACGGACTCGGAAGGCAATGAGATTATGATCCGAGTGAAGAATCTTTCCAAGATCTTCGGAAAACATCCTGAATCAGCCATGAAGTTGCTCAAGAACGGAATGAACAAAGAAGAGATACATAGTACCACTCCAAACACGGTGGGACTCTACGATGTTTCTTTCGATGTGAAGAAAGGAGAATTATTCGTATTGATGGGGCTTTCAGGATCCGGTAAATCAACACTCGAACGTTGTATGAACAGAATTATAAAACCTACATCCGGAAATGTGATCATTAACGGATTGGACATAACATCCCTCGATGAGGACGACCTTCGTGCCGTAAGAAGGAAGAAAATGTCCATGGTATTCCAGAACTTCGGACTTCTTCCGCATCGAGATGTGAAGAACAACGTTGCATATGGACTTGAGATCCAAGGTGTTCCTGAAACGGAACGCATGGAAAAGACGAAACGGGCAATAGACCTTATCGGTCTTTCCGGTTACGAGGACAGCCTTCCTGAGAATCTGAGCGGCGGTATGAAACAAAGAGTGGGTCTTGCACGAGCACTGGCCACGGATCCTGACATACTTTTCATGGATGAAGCATTCAGTGCTTTGGATCCGCTTATAAGAGCCGACATGCAGGATGAATTGCAAAGGATACAATCCGAATTGAACAAGACCATTGTCTTCGTTACACATGACCTCGACGAGGCCCTGAAACTCGGAGACCGTATTGCCCTTATGAAAGACGGAAGGATCGTTCAGATCGGAACCGCCGAAGAAATCCTTCAGAACCCTGCCGATGAGTACGTATGCCGCTTCATCAAAGAAGTGGACCGTACGAAGATACTTACAGCAGGAACATTCATGAAAAAACCTCGTGGAGTCATACAAGCCTCACAAGGACCCAGAACAGCCATAAAGATTATGGAAGAATATGACCGTAACAACCTATTGGTCATAGATAAAGGTAATCATCTTATCGGTATGATAGAATCTGACGATGTCCTCAATGTCATTAAATCTGGAGGTGTCCTCAATGATGCCATAATAAGAGACATTCCGAAAGTCGGCATAGAAACACCTATGAAAGACGTCATACAGATTATGATAACAACCAATTTCTCGATACCTGTAGTGAACGAAAATGATGTTTTACTGGGTGTTGTGAGTCCTTCTGTGGCCGCCGAGGCCCTTAATGCCGGAGGCGATCTTTGATGACATCTTGGGTAGGAACATTCGCAGAAGATATGGTTAACTTCATAGGGACATACTTCCAATGGCTTCTCGATATAATCAAAGAGGTCATCAACTGGCCATTGGAAGCACTAGGCAGTATACTTTACAATATAGAGCCTATAGTCTTCCTTGCCATACTCTTCGTTGTATCGATACTTATGACAAAACGTCTGATAATATCGATACTTATCGTATTCGCATTCTACATAATAGATTGGATGGGATATTGGGACAGTGCCATGATCACTTTGAACATGGTCATTGTGGCTGCTTTGATAGCCATTATAATTGCAATACCTCTAGGCATATGGTCTGCAAGAAGCGAACAGGCAAATCCGATAATCAAGGCTCTCATGGATTTCATGCAGACAATGCCTGCATTTGTCTATCTGATCCCGGCAGTCATATTCTTTGGACTAGGAATAGTCCCAGGAGTGGTGGCCACAGTCATATTCGCTATGCCGCCGATGGTAAGACTTACTAATCTCGGTATCAGACAAGTGCCTACGGAACTAAACGAAGTTGCAGATTCATTTGGATCTACAGATTGGCAAAAACTCAGAAAGGTGCAACTCCCCACGGCCATGCCGTCTATAATGGCCGGGATGAATCAGTGCATCATGTTATCACTCTCCATGGTTGTCATAACCGCTATGATAGGAGGAGGAGGCCTTGGTGAAGATATCGTATATGCTCTAAGCAGAGTAGATGTCGCACTTGGCTTCGAGGCTGGTCTTGCAGTGGTCTTGATCGCTATGACCTTAGACAGACTCACTCAGTCCCTGAACAAGGGCTGATTATTATCTGTAAATAAAATAGGTGAAAAAATGAACAGCAAATATATAAAAATCGGAGCGGTCGCCGTCATCATAATATTGGTGGCAGCAGGCGTCGTGCTTTTCGCTGGCAATACCGACGATAAAAAAATAGAAAAAACAGGAACAGTACTGGACAGTGGCGCTAAAAGCGCACTTGTCATACCAACATATGTAGCAACCGAACTAAATATAACCAGTATTTCGGACCTGGAACAATATGCCGATGAATTCAACAATACAATTGTAGGTATTGATGCCGGAGCCGGCATAATGTCCCTGACAGAAAAAGCCATTGAAGAATACAATCTGGATTCATTCACGTTACAAACCAGCTCCGAATCGAGCATGCTTGCAGCACTCATAAGTGCATATGAATCCCATGAGGTCATAGTCGTGACCCTTTGGACCCCACACTGGATCGGAGGAGAATATGACTTAACATACCTTGAAGACCCCGACTACGTTTATGGAACAGCAGAATCCATAGAATCTTGGGCAAGACCGGGACTCATAGCCGAAGACTCCGTCTTAGAAGAGATCATGAGCAACTACGAATACAGCCTTTCAGAATTCAACTCCCTCCTATCATACATAGCGAGCAGCGACAAAGACATAGAGACCGCTGCAGGAGAATGGGTTGAAGCACATCCTGACCTTCTGAGCAAATGGATTGGTGACATCGAATACCAAGAAGGACGCGGAACAATCAAGATAGGGCTTGTCGACTGGGCATGCGCAATGGGTTCGTCTAATGTCTTGAAGTATATTCTAGAAACATATGTGGGATACGACGTCACTCTCATGTCACTCAACGTGGGTGTTATGTATGAAGGATTAAGCAACGGAGAAATAGATCTTATAACGACAGCATGGGTTCCATTAACTCATGCACAATATATGGAGAAATACGCATAAACAATAATGTCTAATATATCCAAAAAAACCTTTTACTCTTTATTTATTCTAACTAAAAAACGATGTGAATGCATTGTGAACTCTGACCTCTCCTTCTGAAAATGAATCTTCTCAGAATCTTCGTGATCCAAAACCATGTTTACATATCAACCATACAAGATAAGTGTGTGCATAAAAAAATAATTATGATCAAACTGACTCATACAATAGGAAAGTAATTTAAGACAATAGATAGGTCATTCATCCATGACACCCTCGAATGAACAAAAAATAACCATAACCGAGAACGGACCGTACATAGTAACTGGTAGCATTCCCATATCAGAAAAGGTCATAACTCCCAACGGCAAAGGTTACATATGGACTGAGGGGGACCCAATTCCACAGAGCGAGGCCTACGCCCTCTGTCGTTGCGGACACTCATCGACCGCACCGTTCTGCAGCGGAGCACATGTAAAGATAGAATTCGACGGCACAGAAATATCCGGAAAATCAGAATATGAAGACAGAGCAAAACTCTATCTCGGCCCGGAACTAAATATGCTAGATGATGACAGATGCGCCTTCGCGCGTTTCTGTCACAGAGAAAAAGGAACCGCTTGGGAACTCCTTGAAACATCAGATGATCCTCATGACAGAAAAGAGGCCATAAGGGCTGCGAGTGAGTGCCCAGCCGGAAGACTCACCGCAATGGGATTGGACGGATCTCTGATGGAGGACGACCTCAAACCGGAGATCGTGGTTATACAAGACCCTATGAAAGGAGTTTCGGGTGGATTATACGTCAAAGGCGGGATCAAACTGGTAAGTTATGATAAAACTGAATATGAAACACGCAACAGATATGTACTATGTCGTTGCGGAGTGTCATCTATAAGGCCGTTCTGCGATGCTACACATATAGACGAACAATATAGAGATAAAAAGTGATACACTGAATACCATCTGAAATCATTTTCACATTGACTGTGAAATATGTCCAGCCACCTAGAGATCACGTTAAAAATGCACATAACATGCATTTAGGTGAAATTTAATATAAGTTCTAACATGATAAAATCAAGAACCAGTATAAAAAACCAATCACAGTAAAATCCAATCTGTGAAAAGATTCAATATGTTATAAAAAGAGGATTTCGAAATGAAAGAAATACGTTTGAAATATGGATGTAATCCAAATCAGCAACCGGCAAGAATATTTATGAAAAATGGAGAATTGCCAATTGAAATCCTAAACAGCAAGCCTGGTTACATCAACCTTCTGGATGCTTTGAATGGATGGCAACTTGTTATAAATCTGAAAAAAGCAACCGGATATCCAGCCGCCACATCATTCAAACATGTAAGTCCGGCAGGTGCCGCCATTGGTACTCCGATGAGCGACACGCTTAAGAAGATCTGTTTTGTCGAAGATATGGAACTATCCCCCATCGCAATGGCCTATGCAAAAGCAAGAGGTGCCGACAGAATGTCCTCGTACGGAGACTTCGTTTCACTATCGGACATCTGTGATGTACCTACAGCCAAACTCATATCCAAAGAAGTCTCTGACGGTATAATAGCTCCAGGATATGAAAAAGAAGCATTAGATATATTGAAATCAAAACGTAAAGGTACCTACACAGTAATACAGATGGATGAAGACTACGTTCCTGCGCCAATAGAACAAAAAGATGTCTACGGCATAACATTCGAACAGGCAAGGAATGATGTGGAGATATCAGAAAAACTTTTCGAGAATATTCCCACTAACAATAAAAACATACCTAATAATGCAAAGAACGACCTCATGATCTCCCTGATCGTACTGAAATATACTCAATCCAATTCTGTATGCTACGTAAAGAACGGACAGACGATAGGTATCGGTGCCGGACAGCAATCCAGGGTACATTGTACACGTCTAGCAGGAGATAAAGCAGACAAATGGTATCTCCGTCAAAACCCAATGGTGATGGAACTCCCATTCAAAAAAGATATACACCGCCCTGATCGCGATAATGCGATAGATGTCTATCTTTCAGATAATTATGAAGATATATTGGCAGACGGTGCATGGGAGAATACATTTACTAAGAAACCAGAACCTCTAACAAGAGAGAAAAGAGCAGAATGGATAAAAACACTCGACGGAGTATCTGTCGGTTCCGATGCATTCTTCCCGTTCGGAGACAATATTGAAAGAGCCCACAGAAGCGGAGTTAATTATGTGGCACAGACTGGTGGGTCCATCCGCGACGATAATGTGATAGAGACCTGCAACAAATACAATATAGCAATGGCCTTTACAGGCGTCAGACTATTTCATCATTGATAGCTGTCTTAAAAAAATATTTAGACCGACTCAACATCCCTACTCAGATCTTAGTTGGATTTAGAGCCGGTCAAACTCATTATCACGATGAATAGCATGTTTTATTATACCAAAAAACGTCTCCATATTGATTGTTTTAATTTTATCTTCTCACCCAATAATATGCTACACTCGTCAAAACTATGATGATTAACACAAGCATTATAACATATGTCCAAACATAATCATCGAAGCTGGCATGCGCAGATGGATACCCTATCCATACAGCATTAAATGTAACGTCATATGTTCCCATAAGATATGTCGATCCCGGAGCATAAGTATTCGTCCCATCGTTCCATCCACCAAACGAATATCCCACCCTAATTCCCAGATAGGATGCGACTGCAAAGGTACTTCCTTCAACAACTAACGATTGATCTGGTGCAACTAAAGATCCACCATTTATATTATATGTAACGTTATGAGTAGTTGCAGTAACTTCGATCCAGACGGCTGTAAATATCACACAAGTTGTTCCCATTGCATACACAGATCCAGCAGCATAGGTATTCGTTCCATCATTCCATCCACCAAATAAATACCCTGATCTAATGCCAGAATATGACGCAACAGTAAATAATTCCATATCAACAACAGTGAATTGAACGGGCCCCGATACGGAACCTCCATTCACATCATATGTTACCGTGTATTCGCATACCGATCCTTGCCTGATCATTTCAGCATCATGATCATTGACAATATAATGGTCGATATGATGATTCGCGAACGTATATCCGCAAAGATTGTCGACGGTTTGTTCAAGTTTTGTCGTCCCATCTTCAGCATAAAAGATCCCTGTAAATGGCGATGATGTCTCGAATTTTACACTGGATGGTATTACAAGACAAGTTAATCTGTAACAAAAAAATGCCTTATCGCCTATCGTTACATCATCTGGTATTATCACATTGCCTGTGAATCCGCAACAACCGAAGAATGCATAGTCACCGATTGTCATAATACTGTTACCGAGAACAAGCGAGCCTTCAAATCCCGAACAATCAAAGAATGCATCATGACCAACCGTCGTCACACTATCTCCAATAATAAGCGAATCTGTAAATCCAGAACAATTACAGAATGCATAATCGCCTATAGTTTCTACACTATCTGGTATGACCAATGAACCTATAAATCCTCGACAACCACAGAATGCACAGTCGCCAATAGTTTTCACGCTGTTGCCTATAATAAGTGATTCTGTGAATTTTGAACAACCAAAAAATGCATAGTCACCGATCGTTTCCACACTATCTGGTATAATCAATGAACCCGTAAATCTTAAACAATTGAAGAATGCATAATCATCGATACATATCACATTATCTGGTATTACCGGCGAGCTTGTATTTCCAATCGGACATGCTATAACCGTCTTACCATCCTTGCTCATAAGAAGACCGTCAACAGATTTGTAGTAAAGGTTA
>JALNYB010000015.1 GCA_023230065.1 Candidatus Methanomethylophilaceae archaeon | reverse complement strand
GATATCATGCCATTGTTGGTAAAGATACCCAATTTAATCTTATAAAGCTGATGATCTCGATACTTGTCCTCGCCTTCGGAGTATATGCTGTCAATAAAGGCATACTAACAGAAGGACTTATGATGCTTGCTTTGTCAGTTACAACACTTGTATCATCGATATTTGGCATCTTGGGTCTTGAAGAATTAACAGCTTTCAATCTGATAATGTCATTCACGTTTATCCCGTTGGCTATCTGTTTTGCCATCGAAAAGGATTATATTCTTTTCTTTACGGCTGTACTTTTGTTCCTTGTACTTTTCATGGAATCATTCATGAACTCCACGCTTGCATTAGAGTTGGCCATAAATGTCTTGAAGATAATATCTGGATATTATGCGATAGGATCTTGGATCTATTATGATACAGGAAGAGAGATACTTCCGAGGAGTCTGAATCGTAAGAATATCACCATGCGGAAGGAAGTATGAACATATGAATGAAGAGAACGACCTCAGTAAGATCACTGCGAACGCAATCGAAAGAAAGGAACACAAAGTCTATGGTGACACGTCTACCTTTATGTCTGTTACAGCATTTTTGTTCCTAGGATTAATGATCATTTGGACAGGAGTGTATTATTTGAACTCTTTATGGAACATTCTGGAAATAGATTCAGAATCCTACCATATAACAAAATTGATAATTTCTCTTCTAACTCTGATATTCGCATGGAATATATTCTCGAAATCTATGATCACAGAAGGTCTTCTGATTCTGATTGCAAGCATATCTTCAATTGTATTCTCAATGGGCTCATTATTGTTCGATGCGAAAGGTTACGGTCTTTTGGATATACTGTTTGCACTAGGCATATTCATATCGGCTTTGATAATTTTACGCAAAAAGAATTACATCATATGCATTGCATCTATAATACTTGCTTTTTCGATGTCTTTGATGCATATTTATGATTCGAGCGTTATTATCGATGTGTTGTTCATAATATCAGGATTGATGTACACATATTACGCGTTTGGAAATATCATCTATGGTGAGACTGGAAAGAACATATTCCGCGTTACCCAGAACATAGTGATGGAAAAGGATGAAAGAATTCATGATAGGCCATATGAACTATCGATAGTCGTAGGATTATATCTGTTTGCAACATTGATCATAATGGTCGGAATAGAGTATTTTCTTATTTCAGAAGATGTCCTGTCGTATTGTCTGGCAGAGGTCACCCTTGCTGCTTCGATCATGGCATTTGCGATATACGCTTTGATCAAAGGAATAATTGCCGAAGGTATGATGATGTTAATTTATTCCGTTGCAGGCTTTATTTTTTCATTCATAATTCTTTCTGGATACGCTCCAACCGATTATGTAGATATTATCATGTGTATAGTCATGCTCGCGTGTAGCATTTCATTCCTGATAAGAAAAGACTACATGCTCTTTGTAAGTACATTTTTACTGTTCATAGGTGAGGTCTTAGAACTTTCCATACCTGAATTATATGAGATAAACGGCATAATGCTTATGTTGTCAGGAGCTATAATGATATATTATTCTGTAAGCAGATGGATAGTTGTAGAAACAGGAAAGGAAATACTTCCTGTGATATAAAGCAAAATAAGAATTCTATACCAATCAATATTTGATACTCTTTATACAAATCTTAAGTTGATTCATATTAATTCTGAAGAATATTTCTGATGTTACTTGGTATTATTCTTAAATAACGGATTCTTACATGATGACAGAAGGGATGGAATGGATATTTACAGAGCAATGGAAAACAGACACAGTAATTATTCCATCGGCGGCGGATCATTGATGTCTGATACAGAGATAGAAAACATCTTGAAAAGAGTGATAAACTCTGCACCTTCAGCATTCAATTCTCAGTCATCCAGAACAATATTGCTGTTGGGAGAAAGCCACATTGCATTTTGGAAGATAGTCATGGATACGCTTCGTAGAAAGGTCCCTGCAGACAAGTTCCAGACTACAAAGATGAAGATAGATTCGTTTGCAGTCGGCTATGGAACCGTTCTCTACTATGAAGATATGGATATTGTTAAAAACATGCAGGAGAAGTTCCCATCATATTCTGATAACTTCCCAGTATGGTCTCAACAGAGTTCCGGAATGCTTCAGTTTGCCGTATGGATAGCATTTGCATCAGAAGGGTTCGGTGCATCGCTGCAACATTATAATCCTATAATAGATGAGGAAACAGCAGAGAAATTCGATGTTCCGAAAAACTGGAAACTTATCGCACAGATGCCATTCGGAGAATCGACAGGCACTCCGAAAATAGCTGTACATGATCCTATCGAAGAACACTTCTTCGTAAAATATTGAAAACGAATGAGATGAGGTCCGGTGATATTTTCACCAGACCTCTTTGAAATTTATTCCTGAGGCTCTACAGGTGTTGTTTCTTCGGGATTCTTTCTTCTACCGAGCATTGCACCGCAGAAGGGACAGTAGTGGATCTTGATTCCAAGTCTTATGGAATCAATGGCCATGCATGCGTTGCACGGGTTATCGTCTGCCCAAAACTCATGCTCTGCGAGTCCTTCTTCCATGGTTTTGCAACAGGGATACAATTTCACTGTGTCGCTTTCGAATTTACCGCTATATTTTCCCATTTTATCACTTATCTGATGTAATAGACTTTACTTTGATAACACTTTGGTCAATTCACCTTCAATTTCTTATTGAAAACAGTATAAACGGCTCCAACGATTACCAACGAGATCAGAACAGCGAAAATTATGCCTGCAGTGATCACGGTAGTTTCATCAGTATCTACAGTATAGGCTTTTAGACGCACATTGGAACTTCCATCAGCACTTATATCGATCCATCCATATTCTTCAGTATAGATGAAACTCTGACCTTCAAGGGCTGTTGTATCACAAATATAATCTAAAGTACCATCGTCATTGTAAGCGGTCTCATCTGTGTCAACACCTATTGAGACATCAGAACCATCTTGAGATTCAAGACAAACTACTACTGAAAATATCTCCCCGTCTTTTAGATAGACAGATTGGGAAAGATCTAACACATAATATCCATATCCATTAACGGACCCTTCTGTTACAGATTTGAGAACTCCACTTGTAGGGTCTGATGAATCAGTCAAATCTGTATAGATGCTGATGGTGTAATCCATATTCTTGTACATGTACCAAGGCATAGCTATTGCCTTAAGATCTTCGAATTCCTGAGCTGTGAATATGTTGCTCATCATCGAACCCGATGACGTAATTACGTCATTGTTGATACTCACTCCTCCGTCATATTGATAATTACGATCATAGGTATCTACAGAAACAGTCTGGAAGAATGTGACATAATCGGAGAAGTTCACGTCATAATATGATATCCACATATATCCATCTCCAACGATTCCTCCTGTACCCCAGCTGTTCTTTATCAACCAGGCTCCGTCGCCCGCGGGGGTTTCTTCAAAATTAGATGCAGAATAATCATCATTCCATCCTACAAGAGTAACTTCATGATTTGCAACTTCTATGTTTCCGCAATAATAGGATCTGTCGTCGGAACCAGATACTTCACCAATCAAATCGGGATTCATGTAAAATGTACATGTTGCCGCATATCCTTTCATCAGACGTTCTTTGATCTTGTCCGTATCTGTTGTGATGTTCAAAAATTCCATGCTCTTCAAATATGCAATCTGATCAGAATATGTGAGGTCGCTAGAAAATGTTGTATATTGTGTTATATCTGAATATAACATTCCTTGTGTCTCCTCATATGTCAATCCAGACCATTTTGCAAGTGTGAATGCAGTAGCATAATCATTGCCTCCGCGAGTAAACACATTAGGATAGACTGTAACAGAATCTCCTTCGGTACCACCTAACGGATCTGTTGAGATATTGTATGTGAAGTAAGCAAGTAAAGCTTCTGAAAGTTCTGTGTTCAATTCTTCTATTCCGCTTGCAAAAAGATAGGATTCCAAAGATTCGCAAGCAGCGAAGGTCCAACAGGTGCCCAAATTCATCTGATTTCTTACCTCAGAGATGCCGAGATCTCTCATATCAAAACTTGAAGGGACCTTGGTATAATCCTGAGTGTCATCAGCAGACGATAGGCTTGTGGGAATCCCGATCAAGATCAAACAGATGAACGCAGCTGACAGAGAAATGAATAGCCCATACGACTTTACCATGCTTCAATATATTATTATGAAATTTATATTAGTATTGACCAGATGAATGATGAATAGTTCAATCATCTCTTTTTTCTTCGAAATATTTTTCAATTGTATCACAAACGATATCATATCCGAAATATGTACTCAATCTATTGCATTCAACAGAATCCATCTTCTTAAGATTGAATTTGCTTACATGGCCAAACATGAAAGTGAAAGGATCCGACGTTGTGCCGCCCACACCTATGGCTAAGAATACAGGATCTTCTAATGATTCATAATAATGTGAGTGTCTTTCAGCTTCATCAGGGGAGTAAAGCCTCAGATTACCGTTATTATCAAACGATGAAAGATATGTGCAATCTACCCAGAATTGATCTCCTGTACCCATTGTCTCGAACATCATGTCCGGGTCCTCATCTCTAATATATTTTTTAACATCCTCGTGCACGGGTTCCCTCATAGGAAAAAACATATCATCAGGGAACAGATTGTAAACATTACGCTTAAAATCCAGACCGACCTCTTTTGTATCGAAATGATGCACGGGAATACTCATTGTCACACTCATATTATTGATTGTATTTATTCATTTTTTTCAATAAAGAATCTAAAAATATAAAACACATATGAATAAATGTCTGAATATGAGTCCTTTATAAGACATGATGTTTCATTGATTTTGGATGAATATGTGATCATTCGAATGATAGTTGAATCTGATCTGGAACCATTTATAATTTTTAAGTCATGAAATCATGAATTTTTTCTTATAAAATAGAATTACAGACCGTGTATTCATATCCAGTCTGTTAAAAGATTTATTTGGAGGAAAAAGTTTAGTTTGACAACATAGAAACCATGACATTTCCTGTGTATCTCATACATATCATTTCTATCTTATAAACATATGGTTGGATGCTATAACCATATAATGTGCTAGATATTTGCAGTTGATAGCAGAACTCAATTGAAAAGGTAATAAACCATTTATTTAGTCCCGTATCTCGTTCACGCCGATTCCAAAATTATCTTTACAATATTCATTTATTAATTTTGCCAATATTGCTTCGATGAGCACCAAACTGTTAGGTTTATTCCCATATATTGAGATAAGGTCGTCAATAGATGTTATGGACTGATCCCTCATGTTACTCAATACTTCATACTCTTTATCTTCAAGCGTTGGCTTATGGTTTTCATGTATATCTTGATACATAGGCCGATAAGCTTCACGGCAGAGTATTAAAAAACTGTACTACAAGTAATATAATTTCATAATATGGTGAAATGCTATAATAATTATTGATGAACAATTGTTAACTATTCTGGAAAAATCTATCTAGTCAGATATAGTCTGTAATATTTATGATATAAATGCCAATAATATTATTACGACATTATCCAATTAAAATCTACATATTGTCTGGCTGGAAGGAAAACATTATTGAACAACCTCTTTAATCAGCATCTTATGGCTATGATACCATTCAAATGCCCGTGCTGTTCAGGCAGCATCACAATAGACGATTCCGAAGAGACGGGTTCCTGTGAACACTGTGGGAATAAAATATCGATGAATATTGATCAGGCACCCAGAGCGATTGTAGAATATGCCCCCGATGTAACAGAATTACTCATATTGGCAGAAGAGGCACTCAGAACATATGACCATGTAAAAGCCGATGAATACGCCGATAAAGTGCTCATTATCGATGATAATAACCCCGAGGCATTATTCGTGAAAGGGTGGGTATCTATAGAGAAGGGAGCCTACAAACAGGCTGTTAGCCGGTGGAACAACGCTCTGAAAAACTGTGGAGAGAATGAAGAGCTAAAATCTCATATAATGAGCTCTTTGGAACAATTCAAGCCTGTTGAAGAGAAGAAACTCAAGATAACATTCAAATGCACAAAAACACCTCTCACTCCTCTGAATATAGCTATCGACGGAGACATGGGCAGAATAATGAATGGATGTGAAGAATCCCATTCTGTTGAAGAGGGCATCCACACCATCCGCATATCATGTGGTAACAAGAATACAGAATTGATAGCTGCAGTAGATGAGGATAGGATTGCGGAGATATCAATAAAATCTGGGAAGGTTTCCTGTAGATTCTGCGATTGTTGTCAATAAAGGCCTTCTTCTCTAAACTTTATCGTGGATCCACCACATTTAGGGAAACTCATACATCCATAGAATATGCCGTATTTTCCGTGCACCAGCTTCATTGGGCCTCCACAATTCGTACATTTCGGCGTCGTACCTGTTATTGCTCTAAAATTATCTTTTATTATTTCAGTCACAAACGGCGATTCTGATGTATGAATATTATTTTCTTTACATCTGGTTATAATGAACAATCCTTTTCTGGCTCTGGTCATAGCGACATAAAAGAGCCTTCTTTCCTCTGGATATTCTATGCCTTCTTTCAGTATTGGGAACAACGATGATATATCTTCATTGACTGTAAGCGGGAATAATTTTTTATCTTTATCGGCAAGTAAGAATACGTAATCTGCTTCTAGTCCTTTTGAAGAATGTGCCGTGAGATAAGTTATCTTTTGTTCTTTTATTTCCAAAATATTCCCCTCATCATCTGTAATATCCTTTTTGAATATGATCTTCATAGTTCCGGACATGTCATCTCTTTCCAATGGAGGGATATCAAAATGATCATCATACTTCAGAGCATTCACATCGAACCGTGTTCTTCCTATAATGAACACAGATGCACTGTCGGAGATGAAATTCAAACGATTGGCTAATTGCTTTGGTATTTCATAGTTATACCGCGAAGGCAGAAGAGTTATCGGGAAGGGATACGGCCTTTCGTTACCGCTCCTTATCGTCTTCTTTATCTGTTTATCATTCTTAATCACGAATTTATTCGTAACATCGACGATTCCCCGAGGAGATCTGTATGTAGTTTCGATACGGTATTGTTCTGAAATCCCCCATTCCGTCCAGATTTCTTCGAAATCATACATTTGACGAATGTCTCCACCGTTGAATGAATAGATGCTCTGCCAATCATCACCCACACAAAACAGTTTAAACCCCATGCATCTTCTTAATTCATACAACAATCTGACCATTATTTTTGAAACGTCCTGGTATTCATCCACCAGAACATGATCATAATGCTGCTTTGGGATCATACCGTTCCTGAGGGCATCAGCAGTCTCGATCAACATATCATCATAATCAACAAGATCATTTTCTTTGTAATCTTTTATGTAACGATGCATTATCTTTCCGATAAGGTCCAATCTTCCAGCAATGTCTGCCTTCTTTAACGGATCTTCATTGAATATGAGATTCTCTTTCTTCAGATACTCTATATCTGTCTCTGTGGATTTACATTTGGATATGACGCCAGCGATATCGTTACAAACTTGATTCTTCCAGATAATCAGTATCCTTTTTGCATATTCCAGATCATTAAGATGTTTGTATGGTATGTTGTTATCGCTTAGGAATCTGAATACTTTCGATGGGTCCTTTCCGCAACCCTTGACAGACTCATCCGAAGACCACACTGTGACTCTCCTTCCGAACGGGCTATTGATCTCTATATTGGCTTCTGTGTGGCCTGTACCGTATCCTTTGGACCGTGTATATCTGTATTCGATGTCATTTCTGCTAAGAGTATCACAGAAAGCACGCAGATTGGATTCTGGCATAAGTTCACGATTCATTGAATAATCAGGATATGGAAAAACAGTCATCGATGAGACATGATCGATAAAATGTCTAGCAGCATCATTGTCATTAAGGATAAGGTCCATTGTCATTCCGTAGATAAGATTGACTCTTCTGTCACCTACGCATTCTCTTTTATTCAGAAGTCTATTTCCCAATGCGTGTATTGTCATAATATTGTCGTCAAGACCTTCATCCAGTTCTGATGCTATGGTCTTCTTTAGATCATCAACTGTATTATTGGAATATGATATCACCAAGATATTTTCAGGCGAAACTCCCTTCACTTTCACAAGATACTTGAATTTTCCAACAAGTGTGGTGGTCTTTCCTGTGCCTGCACCTGCAATTACCTGTTGCGTCATACTTTCGCTTACAATTGCCGCCAACTGCTGATCATCTAGACGATTACCTTTCACAAATCCTATTTTACCAGATATCATTTTTATCTGTTCCAATCTTGAATCTTTAACAGGAACTGCGATCTTTTTCTGGTCTTTAAGAACATCTTTGACATATTTTCGTACAGAGGTTTCACCCACAATGTGATTTTCTGCATTTCGTATTGGTACGTCCTCTTTTTTGGGCATTTTAAAATCGATTTTCTCTTTCTTTTTGAAGTATTCTTCTACAATATTCTTCACAAAATCTTGCCTGAGATGAGTTACTACTCTGCTACAAGCTCCTGAACTCATATTATTGAGATTGAAATCAAACAGATGTCCGAACATGAATGTTTCAGGTCTGTCTTCACTACCGCCTACTCCTATTGCTATGAATACTGGATCCTCAAGAACCTCATAATATGACAAGCGTCTCTTTGCTTCATCGGCATAGTAAACGTCGAGATTTCCGTTTTTTCCGAAGGACGGCCTGTAAATGCAATCTACCCAAAACTGTTTTCCTGTATCTTTGGCCTCAAAAAGAAGATCCGGATCTGCAGAATACCTTCTTTCATCCTCAGGTTCTTTCAGAGCAAAGAAGTGATCCTCTGAAAAGAGGTCATATACCTTCCATACAAAATCAAGACCCGAATCCACAGAATCAGAATCTAAAGCAGATATGGCCATAATTTGCCAATCTATTCTCAATATTTATTATTCACGGAAAATCAATATTCTTCGACCCAATATTTCTTAAGTTCAATATTTTCCACATATTCGTCTTTCAGCAATTGAATTCTTTGAAAGTGTTCTGTATCACAGTGTGAGATCTGGGATGGTTCATCTATCCACATTTCAGAAAGGAAAAGCTCGTTGTCGGAATCTGTAGGTAAAAAGAATTCATACCTCAGATTACCAGAGTCAGCACAAGATGCTTTATCGATACCGTATTCTCTTATCTTATCATAAAATTCAGATCTCTTTCCTGATCTAATTTGATATCTGACCTCGATCATGAATAAACGACCCATTTCTGCATGTCTCCAATAATAGATAGCAGAATACACCTAAAATAACATTGTTAAAAATCAGATGACTCGCTGTCAATCAGCGATCCACCGCAATCTGGACAGATAGAGAACGGATAGTTGATGATTTCTTTTTTACATGAGGGACAGAACATAACATAAGAATATACAAAATTATAATAAAAGTATAACTGAACAAGTAGTGTCTAAATTAAAACATGTATATATTGTGATGATAATGAATGCTAACAGCCAAAATAAAGATAAAATAGATCTTTATGCTGATATCAGTTCTGTAAAAATTGGCTATTTATTCACCGTAAATAAAAATTAATGAGTAAACATAACATCTTGTGGTTCTTTTAGAACTGAGTATGTATCAGTATCATTCTGAGATACATCATTCAGCATCTAAACATATGCGACGGATTTTTTGCAACTGTCTGGTGTGTAGTAAGTTGATTTGATTATGATTTATTGGGCACTAATTATTATAACCCTTATTCAATATCTTTCTATCTGGCTTATGTCAGGAGAGTAAATATTATGGACAATATTATTACAGAAAATCTTAAATTCAATGGGTGGAAAGATATGTTTCTTTTCGGCATACTTGCTCTCATCCTCGGCATATTTGCCTTGATTTGGACAGGAATGACAATCGAGATCTATGTCATGGTTGTAGGAATCATCACCATCATGGTCGGTTTTTCAACTATATTCAACGCACATCAGATTAACGGAGATACTGATCTTCATATGCTTAAAGGCGTAGTAGAAATCTTGTTCGGTGCACTCATGTTGTTCCTTCCGATCTTTATGGCAACGGTCGCTGTCTTCATGATGGCATTCTTCTTCATCATGTTTGGTGTTGCGTTATTATTCGCAGTAGCTCCCTCGGTTGAAGGATTCGATTTTGGAAAATATGCATCTGTGTTCGGTATAATATTCGTCGTTCTTGGCATAATATTCATCATCTTCCCGGATCAGACACTTGTTGCAGCAACATGGATCATAGGAGTAATACTCATAATACTCGGTATTTCATGTATAGGCGGCGGATGGAAGCTTAAACAGACCTTTGCATAAACCCTACAGTCCAGCGGCATCAACGAATTGCGGCCACTGGACATCACTTTCTTTAAAATTCTTTCGAAAAAAGATAAAAATATCCTTTTTCATCAAATTCTTTTGAATGGACCTCTATCTTTTCACGCATCTTGTAGCCTATATGCACATAGAATTCCACATTGCAGAAATCATCAGTGAACAAGTAGAGATTTTTTGCACCATTGTATTTTAAGAATCGTATGAAGTCTGCGAACAGTTTCTTTCCGATCCCCATCCCCCGACATTCTCCATCAACGATAAATAAATTTAATTCCGCATCGAACTCACCAACATGCTTACTAAGCATCTGGCGGTCAGCATCATCGATCCTTGAGATATACTTTGAAGCGATATTCTCCTTTTCAGTGATCGGAAATCCCTTTTTCCTGAAAGCCCCCATGATATCATAGTGTTCAGAATCCTTATCGGTGAACGTACTTTCATTACGTCCGAGAATTACACCTACGACCTTTCCATCCAGAACGGCCACCTCTTCGAAATTGGATCTTATCATATATGATGTGAAATAGACCTCTAACAAACTTTCTGCCGTCTTTTGATCCTCAGTATATTTGTTCATATCCCAGGTCTGATCTATAATGGCACAAATGTCCTGAATATCCTCTTCTAATAATTCTCTGTATACAACATCTGACATTTTCTACACTTACCTTATTAAATCCAGAGACCGGTATCAACGTTATAACTATGAATAGGAGATGGATATGGTGGAGTGGAACATCGTAGCATCACAATTCCTGCATATCTTATGGAAAATGATCTCAAAAGGTGAAAAATATGGAAATAGGTTCTTGGTTTGAATACAAATTAAAAACTACGCAGACAAATAAACAAGAGATCGAAGAATCCGTTGAAAGGTATGTACTTTCGAATATTGATGAAAACAAGTGTACTTTTGATAAATATGTTAATGGAGAATTCATAGACACCATCATAGGCGACGATAAATTTTGGATATTCAGTCTTAAGAATCTCTCCATGAAAAGCGTGGAGAATATCATGACTGCGTTTGACGAGATAACCGTTTATGTGTATGATTCCGATCTTTGTGGAGGCGGAGAGAAGGTCTACATAGATGACAATGATGTTGTACTCAGAGATATCAAAACACAGATGTGGTCCATGGGGGTAATATACAAAGAAACAAGAGACCTTATCGATCTGGACCCCAAACTTAAAACCACATTTGCATTGTGAAATCAAACTATATCGAATGTATAGCTATTTCTGAGATAGCAATGTAAATAAGAAAACCTTTGTAATAAATCTGCAGAGATTTAAAATTATAA
Organism: Candidatus Methanomethylophilaceae archaeon; assembly: GCA_023230065.1. Classification (GTDB taxonomy): domain Archaea; phylum Thermoplasmatota; class Thermoplasmata; order Methanomassiliicoccales; family Methanomethylophilaceae; genus JALNYB01. Next base: position 8,512 of record JALNYB010000015.1, on the reverse strand, counting down.
CTCAAACATATTTATATCATAAATATTTCATAACTTTGTATGGATGGTATCGAAACTACTAACGATGTTGGCCACGGCGATAAATATGCTACTAAACTAATGATCACCATGGTTTCTGTAGCCCTACTCGTCAATTATGTCGAGACCATGGTAATACCTGGAATTCCGACCATACAGAAAGAGTACGGCATAACGTCCAGTCTGGCATCTTGGATCACATCGATATTCCTCATTGCTGGAGCAGCTACCACTCCGCTTTTCGGTAAATTTGGAGATATTTATGGTAAAAGGAAAATGTTCATTTTGGTTTTGACAATATACATTATTGGACTTGTAATCGCAGCATTTTCAACAACGATTTACGACTTATTGGCTGCAAGAGCGATACAGGGGATGGGTTTTGCAATTGTTCCGCTTGCCCTCGCACTATTGGCAGATAAACTACCTCCAGAAAAGCTTGGTATCGCTCAAGGTGCCATAAGTTCCACCTTTGCTATCGGAGCAGCATTCGGATTGATTGTAGGCGCATACATCGAAGAGTATTATGGATGGCGCGATGCATTCATGATCGCATTAGTATTGAGTCTCCTGTTACTCGTACTTTCTTTAAAAATTATCGAAAAGGATACTACAAGGCAACATGTCAAGGTAGACTATGGTGGCATTGCCTTCCTCATAGCCGGTATAACATTATGTATGATGTATATAACCGAAGGGCCAACACGCGGATGGGATTCAATGGACAATCTGGCATTACTGATTCCAGGGTTGATTTCTTTACTATTGTTCTTCGTATATGAGGCCAGACAAGATAATCCTCTGATACCTATGCGTATTCTAAAAATAAAGAACATATTGCTTTCAAACATAATCGGATTGTTGTCCTCTATGGCGATGTTCATTGTATTTTTTGCTTTGACATACTATACACAATTACCAAAACCATATGGATTGGGAATGACCACTATCGAATCAGGACTTGTCATGGCACCGGCTGCAATAACGATGCTTTTTGTAGGGCCGATAGCTGGTCGTGCCCTATCACGCTTGGGACCTAAACCAATATTGATATCTGGATCATTGATAGGTATAATGGGAATGGGAATGTTCGTTATGTTCCGTGGAGACTCCTTTGCAGTAATGATCGACGAGATCTTCACACTGACCGGATTGATTCTAACTATGATTCCCATAATAAATATCATAACTTTATCAAGTCCAAAGGAGAACACAGCAGTAAGTCTTGGTTTCAATACATCCATACGTGATATCGGGGGTGCAATAGGGCCGGTCATCGCAACCACGGTGATGACCTCCTTTGTGGTCTCTATAGTTGCAATAGTCGGCGGAAGTAGCATGGTGGTAGGTACTGCACCATCATCGATGGCTTTCGATATCATATTCACAATAGGTATTGTGATAATGGTCACGGCATTGATATTGGGATTGTTTATCAAAAACTACTCATTCAAAAAAAATGAGGTCTAAACTTTGTTTGATTGAGCATGTGAATCATGTATTATGATTCCATGCTCAAACTTCCGAATAACAATAAATACAGAACATATGTTTGCATCAGACGGAAAATGTCTTAGAAATAGATCAGATCTTAAAAATGTAAAAGATCGTGTGTTTTCAATATGACTTCTGATTTAATAAGTAATAAATACAGTGTTGCATGTTTTATCATACATTGAAAACAGAACTTCAGAAAGCCTTTGATGGAGAGGAATACGACTGTAAGGGGCCTGAGATACAGGATCTCAGGATCATCGCCGATAGATTATGTAGGAAAATGAATGGTCTGACCCCTGAAAACCATGCAGAAAAAAATGTTATTGCCAAAGAACTTTTTGGCAGTATAGGAAAGAATGCCACAATACTCCCGAATTTCTTCTGTGAAATAGGCGTCCAAACATTCATTGGAGATAATTTCTTCTCCAATTTCAATCTGGTCATCGTAGGTCTTGGAAAACTCATTATAGGCAATAATTGTGCACTAGGGCCAAATGTACTCATAACAACGGCGAATCACAGATTGGATCCCAGTGACCGCAATATTTGTTACTGCAAACCCATAGTTTTGGGTAACAACGTCTGGGTAGGTGGTAATGCATCTATCCTTCCTGGTATAACCATCAATGACGGAGCCGTAGTAGGTGCGGGTTCTGTTGTAACTAAAGATGTTCCAGCAAACACAGTTGTTGCAGGAAATCCCGCAAAATTCATAAAAAACACGTGATAACATGATAAACGCAGAATCGATTATATACTTTATTATACCAGAAATGATGGCCGTATTATTTGTCCTTATAGGATATCTTATGGTAAAAACTCCCCCGGGAAAGCCAAATCCCTATATTGGATATCGTACGTCAAGTACTCGTAAATCTCAGGATAGCTGGGACTATGGACAAAAAATATGCGGAAAAATGTTCTTGAAAGTAGGAGCAATACTCATTCCACTGTTACTCTTGATAAACGTATCGCTTAATGTAATCGGAGGCCTCGAATCATTGGTATGTATGATAATAACCATGGTCATCGAACTCGTAGTCTTGATCGTAGGTGTCATATATATTGAACGTGAAATGCGTGAGTACAACAAATCCAAAGGTCTTTGATTAAAGTTCATCGAATATAATATTTCCAGAAAAAACCCATCGGTATTTCCAAATCGAATATCTGCATCCTCTACACATTCAAGATTGTAATCTGGGTTGTAAAATACTTCACAATTACATATCAAGTCTGTGAAGAGGATGAATATTTTTACATTGTACGATTTATAATATTCATATGCAAGATTCAAAAAGACATTTCCGATATCTTTTTCACTTGCGGATCTTGGTATGACAAACAGCTGGATGGCGCCTTCAAAATCATGATTCATTCTTTTTAACGTTCTGATAAAGATTCTTATCATTCCAATCATAAATCGATAATATAATTTTCCTAACCCGATGTAAATACCGATGTGGGTCATATGATTCTTATGAATTGTAGATTCGCCATACTTTTTTGATGCGGCCATGATAAATCCTATAATTTTTTATCTGTTGACACTAATTTTATGAAAGACTTTACCGATTAAACTATTGAGAAATGTATCAAAGAATCTTTACTTATAATTCATATTTTGATCATCTTATCAAATATGAATGCCTTGTTGATAAGCTGTATCATCTGATGTCTGTCGTTGTTTTTCATATTCATATATTCAAAAAATATGACATTATAAAACCATAATCCAAGAACATAATTTATTGATTTAGGGATCAACGTGTAAAAAAATCATTAACGTTTTGATGGTAAATAATATTAAATGTTGAAAACAGTTAAACCGATGAAATGTCAAATCTGAGAAATTTGCTGGCAGCAACCGTGAAGATCAATGGTACAAATTACCTTTTCGTACATTATCCAGATTATAGGGAGAAGATATTCTCATCTGTTGATGATCCTTCTGAAAAATATGCTTTTCTGATGTTGATGGAAACGTGTGACCGCAATGAACTATCAGAGTTCATAAAAGCATCACAGAGCGATGATGAAGATTTGACAGAATATTATAAAAAATTCAAAGAAAGATCCGGATTAGACACATTATCTTTAGAGGCTGTTCTTGAAGATATCCTTTTTACAACAAAAAATACTGAACCTATTACATCGGATAATAAAGAAAGACCTGTCTGTTCCTTATGTAATGATTCAACGGCTAGGACGTTCTTCAGATTATCTGACGGAATCGTCTGCAGCGGATGTGCTCCTCTTGAGGTGAAACTAGATCCTGCGATTTATTCAGTTATGGATGTCCGCAAGATCGCTCATAAAGAAATCATTCCCAATGACCCTAAAAGAATCGGGATTATTTATCCCAAACCATGTGATGTTTGCAAAAGACATGACGCCGTATTCTCCATAGCTAATGGAAAAATCTGTTATGCCTGCATGGAACGCTGTGGAAAGGACCAATCTCTCACAGTAGAAGCAATACGCAATACCGTGACGAAGAAGAAACCGGTTGCATTATGTGATGTATGTGAAGAAGAGGAAGGTACCATTCGGACCGATTTCGGATGCATAGGATCAAACTGTGCAAAAGCATATCCAAAATATTATGATAGTTCTGTACTAGCCATCCGTCTTGCTTTAGGATATGCAGAGCCCATCAAAGCCATTATCAGAGAAAGAAAACCAATACAGATACCCTGTGATGCATGTGGACGCGATGAAGGAACCTTGAAAATAAAGGACGGAATCATCTGCAAAGCCTGCGCATTTAAATGCGAAGGATATAACAATTTTACTGTTAGAGGTATCAAAAATCTTATTGCAGATAATGAGAAGAGCACCAAACTCATTGTAGACAAGCCTTGGTACTTCGATTGATCTTCATAATTTGTTTATAGATTCTAAAGATTCCATCTATTCTTTATTCAGATTACGGTATGATTGGAGCACCGATCTTGAAAAATATCGATGATTTTTTTGAATTAAATCCAACAATGCTAAATAAGACATATTGATGGGCTATCAAAGCGATATCATGAAAAAAGAGATGACATCTGATGTGAAAATGCTTCTCGGAAATCCGAAAAAAGCCATCATAGCTATGTCGATCCCGATCATCATTGCAATGATCGCTCAATCTGCTAACAATCTTATCGATTCTGTTTGGGTTGCAGGTCTTGGACCTAATGCACTTGCAGCTGTAGGCCTCGTTTTCCCATTATTCTTTATCATAATCGGCATAGGTAACGGCATAGGCATAGGGGCATCTTCCGCAATAGGAAGACGCATAGGCAGAAAAGATAAAGATGGAGCAGACAGAACCGCCTCTCAATCGATAGGATTAACGGTGGCAATCGGTATAATAGTGGCCATATTGCTTCTTCTGATTCAAAGACCTCTGATGCTCATGTTAGGCGCAGGTGACACGATAGGATTTTGTATAGACTATGGAACACCTATTTTCATATGTATCCCGATATTGCTTTTGAATTCAGTATTCAGTAATCTTCTAATAGCGGAGGGAGCTGCTAAAAGATCGATGATGATACAGATCCTGGCTGCCATCATCAACATATGTCTTGATCCCATATTCATCTATGATTACGGATTGGGAATGGGCATGGCAGGAGCGGCTTGGGCAACAGTCATAGCAGTAACAACATCATTGATCGTCATGATGTATTGGTATTTTATCAAGAAAAATACATATCTAGACATTAAACTCAGAGGATTCAGATTCAACAAGGAGATCGACAACGATATCTTCCGTGTCGGAATACCGTCATCTGTGGAAATGATCTTCATGTCCTTCATGGCGATGTTGATGAATATTATAATCATCATAGTTGGAGGCACCGACGGAGTCGCTATCTATTCAGCTACATGGAGATTGATACAGATGATCATGATCCCATTGATGGCTGTTGGCAGTTCAATAGTTCCAATATGCGCGGTCGCATATGGAGCAAAGCGTTACGACAAGATCAAGGACGCATATAATTTCTCAATAAAATTTTGTATTCTTATAATGATAATATTAGCCGCATTAGTAGCTATATTTGCAGATTATCTGGTATTTATATTCACATATTCTGAATCTACAGCTCTGTTGAAGGAGGATATAGTCCTGTGTATAAGGATGATGTGTATCTTCCTGCCGTTCATGGCCTGGGGGTTCGTAGCATCTGGTTTCTTCCAAGGTATCGGAATGGGTCTGAAATCACTAATATCAACAATCTTGAGAAGTGGAATTCAAATACCTGTTTGTTACGCACTTGCAATTACTGCAGGTACTCTCATGTCCATATGGTGGGGAATCGTTGCAACAGAGATTGCAGGTTCCGTGTTCGTAGGACTCTGGAGTTTACTGATTTTACGTATACTGGTAAAAGAATACAAGTCCCATGCAGATGATAATATTTCTGAAAATTAATAGTCATTAGGGTATTATTTCACAATTACGATCGTGTCAATTATAAGGATCATACTTATACTCTTTTTACCGTACGTTTTGATTATAAGAATTTTTTCGACTATTATTTCGATCTATAGATAAACTTAACACCGGAGATTACTTTCAAAATCATCTTTGACTTCTTATCGAAGATATCGTCCAAACTTCACAGATACACATGCAAGATCGGCAATATTGTGTATATTGTCTTAATTTTATTTTGAACCGCTCTATCGAAACAGACGACTTCATAATAGTTCCTTCCCAGGCGTTTAAAGCTGTTTTGTATATTAGATAAGAGGATTAAGTGTCTTCATAATAAGCTCTGTAGATTGACTTGTATACACCTTTTATGAGCCTTCTGATCATGATGTATCGAGATCTTGTATAAAACTTATATAAATCATGATTATGTGTTATCAGTATCTATATATAGCCTAAGAACAGGTTTAAACCACCATGGTGTTAAATTTTATTAATATTTGATATTTATTTCCTTGACTAATCTGAATACATTTGATACAACTTGTTTTAGTTGATCCATTATAAATTTATTACATGTGACTTGCAATGTATTACAAAACTTTATGAGATATGACCAAATATTATATTCCATACACAAGTTTACGGAGTATAGTATAAGATACAGAGGAACAGCAAATGACGAAAGAATGTACAGTAAGAGTTGATGCAGGTGTCTGTAAAATGATAACCACTATACACGCCAAAGAGAATGACATGGGAATGATAGAACTCGACATTCAGAGTGACTGCCCTAACATATTGAGAATGTCATGGATCGTAAAACCCGTGAGTCCATGGACAGAAGTTGAAGCAGCAATGAATGAGACGGATGTCTATAAATGGGCGAGTGAAAGACTTCCTCATGCAGCGTGTCCTGTTCCTTGCGCCATGATCAAAGCGATTGAAGTTGCAGGAGATCTCGGTCTCAAAAGAAACGTAACTATCGATATTCTCTAAATATCTAAAATATTCGTAGATAAATCATTTATCTTTTTATTTTTACCTTTATAGTGCAGACATTAGAATAAATTGTTATTTAATGTGACAAACTATAGTTTTATACGGTTCTTAGTTAACAATATATGTACAATCGTATTAACGTAAATATTTCACTTTGATTTTTATTGTCTTTTTAAATTTAATAATAAAAAGTAAAATCAGTAAATATAAATATAGACTAGACTTCCCTACGATAAAATAATATATTTAATAATAAGGAAGTATAATATGAAAAATAAAATTGTAGCTAAAAAAACAATAAAGTTGTTTTCTTTGGTAATTATCTCTGCGACGATTTTATGTTCATTAGGATTCTTTACAACAATACTAGATAGTGAATCTATAGGAGAGAATATCGGCATAGATGAAATAAGTAATAATTCCATAAAATCTATTGACAATTATGATTCTTATACCTTCACAGAATCTGAAGCCAAATCTGGACAGATATTTGACAAAAATCTTCTTGAAAGTTTTAGCAATTCAGGAAAAATAATTCAGATAAATGTTGTATCAGATAATGATTCTACTGATTTCATATATTTTTGGGTTCTTGATTGTTCAACAACATATGTAGAATCTGAATTCAACATATACGTTGAAGGATACATAAGTAATGAAAAACTCGTTGTAAATTTTGGAACGGCTGGAGTGCTTCCATATACTTCCACACTAAACTATTATATCGGAAGCGATTACGCGGGAAACACGTATACGATCTCTAACATGTCAGACGCTGTACAAGATATCAAAAATTTCACAGTAGACAATGATGGATGTATAACAATTACAGGCCTTTCCGATTGCAGTTATTATACTTACATAATAACAGATTCATCATCAACAGACCTTAATAACTATCAATTCCAGAAGATGATTACAGTTGTATTAATTGTCGGTGTTTTGATGTTGGGCATATTTGCTATTTCTAGAAAATACTAATTGGTTATTATATTAATATGAACTAATTTTTAGTTTATTCTTATAAAAATAAGTTTTCACTTAGCATCTGCATACATTGATTGTTTTAATATGTGTAAATAAGATTGGTGTATCATTCATCTTTTCAATATTACATACAATTCTTACATGTAATTTTTTGAATAAAGAAACAGAACGATCTTTTAAAAACAAAATAGAATCTTGTGGTATTTTATTATCTTTAAAGCAATGGGATATATGGAATAGGTTTTTATAAGAATTAACACAAAATTTTACTGTGTCTGATTAAACATTAATGAGCCATAACATAACATCGACATTTAGAATAAAGAAGCTTAGATATCTACAATTCAGATTGTGTGATATTTGTCGCTCAATGATTTGTAAAATCCTGATTTGGCTGAGATATATCTATAAATCGGACAGTAGATTTCAAGAAATACGGATCTTAGAATTAAATTAAGATACAACTAGAGTAATAATTGAGATCTGATAATATCTCTATAAATTATAAACAGCCAAGGTCCATAAGTTAGAATAAATAAAAAGTAAAAAGTTTAATGATCCTATTATAGAATT
>JALNYB010000095.1 GCA_023230065.1 Candidatus Methanomethylophilaceae archaeon | reverse complement strand
TGCGATCTCGATCAATCTCTCGAAACGAACTGAGGACTGCCCTCCTTGATGATGTTTGCTAGGAACAAGTGAATCAAAATGCTTCAGAACACTGATCTTGCTTCCTGAAAGAAGACCGATCGTCGCCTCTTTCCTATCGATCACAATAAGGCCGTAGAATTTTTTGTCAAGAAGCATAGACTGCAACGGCTCGGTAAAAAATTCAGAATCACATCTGTATAGAAATGCTGTTATCGGTTCAGGAGGCTCTATTGCATACTGCACCATCTTTGTCTGGTCGCCTGCACGTGGAACCTCTCCGCAGAATATCACAAGACCATTTGCGGGTGCGAACTTGTATGTCTTCAAACGAGCCATGATTGAATCGATAGCCCCGGTGACGTTCTTCATCGTCGCTTTGGATTTGATGTTAGATGCCTGAGATTGTTCATCTCTCAGATACGCAGTGACATCGGAGATCATCTTTGTACCAGGAATGTAGACAGAAATAAGTTCTGTTCCCCTTCCTTTGTAGTTTGTGATCTCCTGCATCGCTTTCTTGAAATCGTATCGTGCTCTATCAATAGAATTTGTTTCGCCCATGTGGCTCACCAATAATATTTATCTCAATTGCGCATTCCTATAAAAGTATTGGCGATGAACAAAGAAAAAGTAGTTGTTTCGATTGGTGGGTCCATTCTGATCCCAGATAATAATGATTCATTTTATATCAAAAGACTTTCAAACCTTGTAGAAGAAGTTGTAAAAGAGGTTGAATTGGTAATAGTTGTCGGAGGGGGGAAGATCGCTAGATATTACACTATCACAGCATCAGAACTTGGAGCAGACACTTATCAGCAGGATATGCTTGGCATAGGTACAACAAGGCTAAATGCAGAACTATTAGCACTGGCACTAGGGAATCTATCATCTACAGATATACCCTTTACCGCAGAAGATGCAGCATCGAGATCTAAACCTGGAAAAGTCATCGTCATGGGAGGAACAAACCCCGGACATACCACAGACGCGGTAGCTACAATGGTTGCCAAGTGCATGAAGGCAGACCGTGTCGTAAATGCAACATCAGTAGATGCAGTCTATTCAGATGACCCTAAAAAGAACCCTGATGCTAAGAAATTCTCAAATCTTACAATCACGGAGCTGGGTAACCTCATCTATAAGGATCACGGAGCTGGAAAATCAAGTGTGTTCGATCCGTTGGGAATAAAGATAGCCGCTGAAGAAAAGATAGATATCCTTATCGTCAGCGGTAGAGACCTTGATGATCTGAAGAACGCTATCCTTGGAAAGAAAATCAAAGGAACATTCATCAATTCTCATTGATGAGTTCCATATCTTTCGAGGATATGTGTTCGAATCCACAGGATTCTATGATGCTTGTGATATGCTTTTCCTGAGGTTTCTTCATAGAATTCTTATGAATATAAACGATCTTAGTATCTGACACATTACATGCATCCTTTATCATTCTGACTATATCCTCGTCATCCCTGTTGTCCAACTGATAATTTGGAAGCATATGACCAAAATTGACCTTATACTTCAAAGCAACTTCTGTGAATCTGGGAGCATAATGTCCTCCGCCCACACCTACGATAGTAGGATAATCATTGGCCTTAACATCCTTTAGAACATATGCTAAGATCTTCGCAGCATGAAGATTCCCCCAATTGCGATCATCGCTTCCGATCTCAATGAACATTGTCGGCTTATCTAACCACGGACCATGATGAGTAACCTCAAAACATGTCTGGAACTCTGTCATATCATTGTATCTCACAATACGCCTAAGCGCATCTGTCATAAGTGCCGGCATGGGTTTTACCAAAGTTTGGATCTTCCCTCCAAGACTATTTTCATGATAGTTTCCTATAGGGTGCACCGTCAATGCTGGTTCTCCGCTTGCCGATGAATGCTTTGACATGAATATCACATTATCGACCTTTATGCCATGCTTCTCAGCAAGTTCATCAATACAATCTGTGTAAATGTGCATATCGGGTGTTGATAATACCACCATATCCTCATGTTGATAGAATCTACTGTAATTGTCCGAGTCCAATACTTCCCATTCCATAATAGAAAAAAGACTATTCTTCATATTAACAGAAGGAAGGTCTGGTTCACTGCAAATCAACAATTTTGACATGATAACCACCTATTTGACACTATCAAACGCGAAGATGATATAAATCCTATGCGCCATCTACGATTATGTCGAGTCCAAACATAACCAAAAAAGAAAGATTGATACTTCATCTGAGTAGATTCCCAGGGATCGATTCCAGCATAAGTTACAACGTTCCTTTTGACCTTACACAGGATGGTATTGCTTCGGTACTTGGAATTTCTCGTGCACACGCTTGTATAGAACTTAAGAAACTTGAAGAACTGAATATGGTCGGCTCATGGTCTACACACGTAAAGACCGCCGGAAGCAAAAGAAAAGCGTATTATCTCCTTTCAAAAGGATGGAGCGAATCTGAAACGCTCAAGACCAAACTCGAATCCACAGGGGTCGCCATCGATACACTTCTTGATATGAAAAGATGCGATCCGCAAGTATTGTGGGAAAAATTGAACCCAGAAGATAGAGATACATTCGGATTAGCGTGTATATTCAGAGTACCGATTCCTCGAAAGACACTTCCTAATACCAATACAAGTGTCATTCCAACAGATTTTTACGGCCTTGTACAAATAAGTGATAATGTAAAAGAAAAGTATGTTGGTGTTGCAGATCCTGAAAAGATAAGAGCTTGGCACAGTCGCGCTGCAGATTGGTGGACAGATAATGGCGACGACATGCAAGAAAAACTATATCATCTATCAAAAGCAGGAAGGAATATAGAAGCCTGTAAATTACTTCTTAAAAATTCAGAAGAATTCCTTGATAATCCGAATGATGATCTTCTAAACATCTTGAAAGATGTGACACCTGTTCCAAAATATGCAGAACAAATATATGAACTCAGAGCAAACATTGCATTAGATTGTGATAATATCGCCGATGCATTATATTGTGCAAATATTCTGGACGATTATAAGACCGTAAAACCCTCATTGATCAGAGCACAAGCGAATATGATGACCGGCAACGCAGACAAAGCGTATGAGACTTCAGCGAAAATCTTCGAAGATAAGGAACTGCCCAGTGCCGCGATCATTGCAGCAAAAGCATTGTTCATCCTTGAAAAATATAACGAAGCAGAGACATATCTCAGTTCTGCATACAAAATCCTCTCTGAAAACGGAGAAGCATCCCATATCGATGAGATATTGATTCTCAGAGCAAGTATCGCATACAGGCACGGAAACACCGACGAATGTCTCAGCTATCTTAGCAAAGCACGCAAAGTATGTAAAAAAAATAGGATCAAGACCAAGATAGACAGACTTACAAGTGATGTCAAACTTGATATCGAATCCATTAAATTCTGAATCAGAGGATTGAATTCTTTTTAAGATTATCAAGATCCGAAATATACAATTCTCTGATATCCTTGATATCCCATTTCAACATCGCCAATCTCTCAAAACCGAATCCCCAGGCAAGTACCGGATATTTCACCCCGAAAGGTGCCAAGACCTCTGGTCTGAAAATCCCTGCTCCCCCTAATTCCATCCATTTTCCATTGAAGAACACTTCGAGTTCTAATGACGGTTCCGTATATGGGAAATATGCAGGCCTGATCCTTATCTGATCGAATCCCATCCTTGAATAGAACTCTTTGATTATCGATATGAGCATATTGAAATCTGCATGCTCATCGATGATTATACCTTCTATCTGTGTAAATTCAGGAAGATGTGTAGAATCTATTGATTCCTTCCTGAAGATCCTTGAAATCGAAAAAGCCTTCTGAGGGGCATCAGGATGCTCTGCAATGAACCTGATACTACTTACTGTGCTATGTGTCCTGAGAAGCGCAGCCTCTGCCTTCTCTCTGGACCAATGACCTCCCCATCCTGTTGACCCCGTATCTCCACCGTTCTCATGAATAGCTTTGATGGTTGCGACAAGATCCTCATCTTCGATTTTGATACTCTTAGGCTGATCTAGATAGAAAGTGTCCTGTAGATCCCTTGCAGGATGATCCTGGGGAGTATATAGAACATCCAGATTCCAGAATGCAGGTTGAATGTATTCAGACGACATCTCTGTGAATCCCATGTCTGTGAATAATTTCCTTACCTCTGTTCCTAATCTTGAAAGCGGATGTTTCTTTGCAGGCGTGATAGCAGGTGCGAACGTCTGAATATCATATCTTCTGAAGTCAACGTTCTCCCATTCTCCACTCTGTATCAAACGATCCGTGATATCTGTTACCTGCTTCTTGAGTTCAATGCCTGAGGTAGCTGCCTTATGGCCTTCTTCTGTGAGCTTTATCTCCCTTTTGGAAACGATCTTGTCCTGAATAATTCCCTGACGACCCTTTATATCTTTTATCAACTTCGCATCTGCTTCGAATTCGGATATGGGTCCGCCAAGCATTTTCTCAAGAAGTTCTTCGTCTGGCATTTTAGAATTCAATACCATCTTTCCTAATGTTGTAAGAACAAGATATTTTGCATCGCCTTCTTTGACAATATCTGCAAATCCCTTCCTTTTCAACCATCCGACTGCAATCTTATCCTCGCCATCAGGCATCTTATCTGTCAAAGTGGCCATATCCATCTTTCCACCGGCAGCATCGATGAATATAATGGCACGTCTTTCTGGAAGACCATCCTTCACAATATCCACATTTGATAATTCATAAAATTTGAAGGTCTCTTCTTTGATCTCTGCAAGGCCTTTTGATGCCAGCCATGAAGCTGAACCCATTACCTCTACTTCAAGATCGAATTTACCTGCTGCAATGAGGTCTGCGG
>JALNYB010000094.1 GCA_023230065.1 Candidatus Methanomethylophilaceae archaeon | reverse complement strand
AGTGTATGTGACACCGCCAGAGAGGCAAAGAGGATCATTGGAAACCGTGAACTGTTCGTTGACGGTGTTGCAGTGAAAAACCCTAAGGCTCCTATCGGTGTTATGGACACCGTTTGTATACCGAAAATAAAGGCATGCTACCGTATGCTGATATCTGACAAAGGAAAGCTCGCGCTTGTCCCAATCAGTGAAGATGAAGCATCATGGAAAATCTGTCGTATCGAGGGTAAGACTAAGATCAAAGACGGAAAGATCCAGCTCAATCTCAGCGGCGGAAGGAACATGACCATTGACAAGAACGATTACAAAGTCGGAGATTCACTCAAGATCGATGTTAAGGATCAGAAGGTCATGGGAAGCTATCCTCTCGCACAGGGATCGACAGCACTCATAATCAATGGTTCATTGGCCGGTCAGGTTGAGACCATCGCAGAGTATGTCGTTGTAAAAGGTCCATCAGAGAATATCGTAAAGTTCACAAACGGAATCGAGACAGTCAAGAAGAATGTATTCATCATCGGAGTAGGAAAATCCGAGATAAAAATTCCGGAGGCGTCTGAATGAATCCAATGAGAGAACTCCACGTTGAGAAAGTATCTATCAACATCGGAGTAGGTGAGGCCGGAGAGAGACTTGCAAAAGCACAGAAGGTTCTAGATATGGTCACAGGACAGAAATCTGTTCAGACAATCTCGAAAAATGTGAACAGGGATCTCGGAATTCGTGTCGGTATGCCGCTCGGATGTAAGGTCACTCTAAGAGGAGATGCTGCAGAAGTATTCCTCAAGAAAGCACTCTCGATAAGGGAACAGCGTGTACACACATATTCCTTCGATAAAGAGGGTAACATGTCATTCGGTATCTCAGATTATACTGATTTCGAGGGTATGAAATACGATCCAGAAATCGGAATATTCGGTATGGATGTTAGCGTTGTCCTCAGAAGAGTAGGAAACAGGATTACTCAGAGGGCGCTTCTGAAAAGAAGGGCACCTACGAGCCACCGTGTCAACCGCGATGAGGGGATTCAGTTTATGAAAGACAAATATGAAGTCGAGGTGATCGAATGAAACCAAAGAAACAATTTGGCAGATCGATCGGATGCACTCGCTGCGGACGCAGGAGAGGTATCATCAGAAGGTACGGAATGCACCTCTGTCGTCAGTGCTTCAGAGATATGGCCCCAGAACTTGGGTTCAAGAAGTATTCGTGAGGTGTGATAAATGCAAAGCGATCCATTAAACGACGCAATGTGCGTCATAAAGAATGCAGCCTCTAACGGAAAGAGCGAGTGTACTATCCAGCCATCTTCAAAACTCATCGGCCGCGTGCTGAAAGTTATGCAGGATTATGGATATATCAATCAGTTCGAGTACATAGAGGACGGAAAAGCCGGTAAGTTCCGCGTCATGCTCAAAGGAGCAATCAACGACTGCGGTGTAATCAAGCCAAGGTATTCGGTTAAAGCAAACGATATAGAGAGATTCGAAGCAAGATTCCTTCCTGCCCAGGATTTCGGAGTATTGATTGTGACCACTACTGCAGGTGTAATCACACATACTGATGCAAAAGAGAAAGGCATCGGCGGAAAATTATTAGCATACATTTACTGAGGAATATAGATGACAATAGCAGGGAAAATCGAAAGTACCATCGCCATCCCCGATGGGGTGTCCGTCACAATGCACGAGAACACCATGAAGGTCAAAGGACCGAGGGGTGAATTGAGCAGAAACTTCGCGCACCCTCGCGTAATAATTGCCATCGGAGAAGGAGTCGTCAGCGTAAGCTGCGAATACCCGAGAATTAAGGAAAAAGCAATGGTAGGAACCTTTGTTGCCCATGTCAGAAACATGATTAAGGGTGTAACAATCGGATATACTTATGGCCTTAAGATCGTGTTCTCTCACTTCCCGATGAAAGTGACCGTAAAGGGAAATCGCGTCGAGATCAACAACTACATGGGAGGACACGCACCTCGCTACGCTAATATCATTGGCGGATGCAAGGTAAAGGTCTCCGGTGCAGATGTATCGATTGAAGGAAACGATATCGAGGCCTGTGGTCAGACCGCAGCTAACCTTGAGAAAGCAACTTCAAGACTCGGATTCGATAAGAGAACATTCCAGGACGGAATATATATCGTCCATAAATCACACAAGGTGAAAGAATGACCGTTAAATCACTCACTGACCTTCAGGGCCTTAAAGCAGAAAATGTTGCTGAACTTGAACAGATTGGCATCAAGACTGTTGAAGAGCTCAAGGCTACATTGTTCGACGATGTAAAGGTCAAAGAAGTAATCAAGAATTTGTCTGGTGTAGGACCTAAGACCGTTGAGAACTGGAAAGCAGCTCTTGAAGGTTCAGTTGAACCATCCAAGATATCGAAATCTGTCGAGATCGTCGAGGAAGAGGTTAAATCCATACTCGGAAAGAAAGGTGAGATCGTTGAAAATGACTCAGGATATTCCGTAAAGGCAAAACCAGAGCTTAGCAACGAGACTACAGATGCACTTGCAAGGAGAGCAATAATATCTGGACGCAGGCCTGCATTCAAAAGACAGGAATGGTTCAGATATTCAAAACTCGGAGAAAAATGGAGAAAACCGAAAGGTATCCATTCAAAGATGAAAAGACAATTGAAAAGACGTGGACCAATGGTAGATATAGGATATCGCGGACCCGCATCTGTCAGGAGTCTTCATCCTTCAGGATTTGAAGAAGTTCTCGTTTACAATGTAGAGGGACTTGAGAACATCGATCCAAAAGTACAGGCAGCTCGCGTAGGCGGAACAGTCGGTACTAAGAAAAGGATCGCAATCGAGGACAGAGCTGCAGAGCTCGGAATTAGAGTCCTTAACAGGATGGTGTGAATATGTCAGATCTGAGAAACCAGAGAAGAATGGCAGCTGAGATCATGAAGTGCGGGCAGAACAGGGTTTGGATCAATCCAGATAAAATGGAAGATGTCGAAGACTGTATCACCCGTTCTGATATTCGTACAGCCATCGCTTCGGACCTTATCAAGGCTAAACCGAAGAATGGAACATCCAAGGGAAGAATAAGACACGTAGCCGAACAGAAGGCCAGCGGTAAAAGGAAAGGACCTGGTAGCAGAAAGGGAACAGCAAACGCACGCGTTTCTGACAAGAGCAGGTGGATGGCCACCATCAGACCTATCCGTGAAGAGCTGAAAAGCCTGAGGGCAGACGGAAAGATAACCCCGTCAGTCTACAGACTCTACTATAGGAGAGCCAAGGGAGGAGTTTACAAGTCCCGTAGGAACCTTAAACAGCACATGATATCCGCAGGCCACTTGAAAGAGGAGGAGATCTGATGGCAACAGGACCAAGATATAAAGTTGCGTTCCGCAGAAGAAGAGAGTGCCGTACTGATTACTACGCTCGCCGTAAGCTTTTAACAAGCCATGAGGCGAGGGCAGTCGTCAGAAGGTCCAACAAGAATGTCACCGTTCAGTTCATTAACTTTGACATGAAAGGCGATTTGATCACAACCTCGGCAAGCACCAGAGAGCTTAGCAAATTGGGATGGGAATATTCATGTTCCGCCATTCCTGCAGCTTATCTCGTTGGATATCTTGCCGGAAAGAGAGCATTGAAAGCAGGAATTGAATATGCGGTTCTTGATCTGGGTATGCAGAACCCTCAGCATGGCGGAGTATTATTCGCAGTTGTTAAGGGAATGGCAGATGCAGGACTCGAAGTCCCCCACAGCGAGGAAGTACTTCCCACTGAGGAAAGGATCAACGGAAAGCATATCGATGATGGTATAGAGGCTGCAATGAGCAGCGTCAAAGACAAGATGGAGGCTGAGTAAAATGGATTGGATCCCGAAAACAAGATTGGGCCAGATGGTCCTTAACGGCGAGGTCACAACCATGGGCGATGCATTGGCCACAAGGCTGCCACTTCGTGAGGCAGAGATTGTGGACATTCTCCTTCCTGACCTGAAAGATGAGGTCATAGACCTTAACATGGTTCAGAGGATGACCGACTCCGGAAGGAGGGTCAGATTCGCGGTGACATGTATCGTTGGAAACGGCGATGGATTCATCGGAATCGGACGTTCCAAAGGAAAGGAAGTCGGACCATCGATCAAAAAAGCCATTGATAACGCAAAACTCAATATCATTGAGATCAAGAGAGGATGCGGATCATGGGAATGCGGATGCGGACAGGTACATTCATTGCCCTTCGAGGTAATAGGACGTACCGGATCAGTAACAGTTTACCTTAAACCAGCACCTCAGGGTATCGGATTGGCAGTTGGAGATGTCGCAAAGAGTCTTCTTACACTTGCAGGAGTCCGCGACTCATGGGGATTCGCAACAGGAAACACAAAGACAAAGGTCAACTATGCGATGGCAACATTCGATGCACTCACACAGACTGCCCGTATAAGGGTAACCGAGGAGCAGGCAAACAGATTGAATATCGTGCCAGGCCCTATCGGCATATCCATAAACGAGACTGATGTCGATTCCCAGGAGGAGTAAACATGACATTCGCAGTTATTCGTGTACGCGGACAACCCGATGTCAATCGTGATATCGAGTATACAATGGGCCTTCTCGGCCTGACCAGGGTCAACCATTGCGTGGTTGTCCCCGAGAATGCATCCACAAAAGGAATGCTCCAGATGATAAAAGATTATTGTACGTGGGGAGAAATCAATCAGGATACTCTCACAGCAATGATCTGCATGCGCGGAAGGCTTGCCGGCGATAAAGAGATCACTGATGATTATCTCAAAGAGAAATCTGATTTCGCAACAGTTGAAGATCTTTCAAAAGCGATCATCGAGAACAACTATAAGATGAGAGACGTTGAGGCCGTGAAGCCTGTCTTCCGCCTGCATCCCCCAATAAAGGGATACG
>JALNYB010000093.1 GCA_023230065.1 Candidatus Methanomethylophilaceae archaeon | reverse complement strand
TCCTATTGAAAAGAAGCAGTCGAGGATCTCTGATTTTTAATTTTGTAAAAGGATCTTTTCGACCTCTGCCACAGAGTTACCGCATTTGATGACTCCTGGGCAATTAGCGATGATGGTATCTGGATCTTTGAGTCCATTTCCTGTGCAGATGCACACGACCTTCTCATCCCTGTCGATAATACCGATCTCTCTGAGTTTTTTAAGACCTGCAACAGATGCTGCGGATGCTGGCTCGACACATACGCCCTCTCTCCTTCCGAGAAGCTGCTGTGCTGCGATGATCTCTGCATCTGTGACTGTTGTTGCATATCCTTTGGTATCATAGATGGCATGAAGCGCCTTCCTTCCGCTTACAGGATTTCCAATACGGATCGCTGTTGCAACCGTTTCGGGACACTCCTCTGGAATGAAGTCGTTCTTCTTCGCTGCGAATGCCTTTACAACTGGTGATGCTCCCTCTGCCTGGATACCGGTGAGCATCGGAACCTTATCGATCCATCCGACCTCTTTCAATTCCATGCATGCTTTGTATATGGCCCAAATATTAGCTGCATTTCCAACCGGGAGTATGATCCTATCAGGAATATTGTACTGCAATTGATCCATGATCTCAAAGAGAACTGATTTCTGTCCCTCAGGACGATATGGATTGATAGAATTGAGAAGATACAGTTTTTTCTCTTCGGACATCTTCCTCGCGAGCGCCAAAGCATCATCGAAATTTCCATCGATGGACAGAACCTTTGCTCCGAAAAAGAGTGCCTGCGCCAATTTACCTGCCGCGACCTTTCCTGATGGAAGGAACACAGCACATTTGATATTGGCTTTAGTGGCATATGCCGCAAGAGATGCAGATGTATTTCCTGTAGATGCACATCCGACGACCTTCGCTCCGAGCTCTTTCGCATGTGATACTCCGATGGTCATTCCGCGGTCTTTGAATGAACCGGTAGGATTTAGACCCTCGAATTTGACGTATGCTCCGGGAACCCCTACTTCTGCACCGAGTGCCTCGGTCTTGTAAAGAGGTGTTCCGCCCTCTTGTATCGAGACCTTGTGCGCAGGGTCCACAGGCATGAATGGGGCGTATCTCCATACTCCCAAAGGTGTTTTATGAAGATCTGCGGGCTTCATTTCTTTGACAGCCTCTAGATCCATCTTAACAGTTAGAAGTCCACCGCATTTAGGACATGTATTCACATATGGATCGCTGACATCAGCTCCGCAATCCCAACATACAACTTTATGATTTGCCATTTTATATCCTCTTACATCCTTCACCGCATTCTGTGACCCATGTGTCACATTTCATGCCATTCTTAGCGTAAAGATCTTTGATGCTTTTTGCGATTATCTCGCCGTTGTGTGTGTTCTTGTCATAGAATGACATGACACACGGACCCGATCCTCCCAGAAATGAAATGAGAGCACCATGAGACATTGCCTCGGACTCTGCTTCTTTCAGATATGGGACGAGATGTGTTCTTGCAGGTTCGAATACAGCATCCTTGACGGACCTTCCGATGAGTGCAAGGTCTCCTTTCATCATCGCATACACCAATGTAGATGCGTTTCCTACGTGAAATACGAGATCCCTGACAGATACTTCTTTGGGAAGCACCTTTCTTGATTCGATAGTGGGCACCATGACATCGGGAAGTGCAACGACGACTCCGAGATCCTTAGGAGGGTCGATCTTTATGACCTCAAATGGTTCATAGGATCTGATGATCGTGAATCCTCCAAGAATGCATGGAGCCACGTTGTCTGCATGGAATCCACCTGACGTTACATCCTCGGCATGTGCTGCACAGAGGATGACCTCGCTTTCTGACAGTTTCTCGCCACACAGCAAATGTGCCAGATAGGCGCCTCCTGCCGCAGATGCACCAGATGATCCGATGCCACTGCACGGTCTGATACCTTTTTTGATCTTGATCTCGATTCCGAAATCTGCCTCACATCTTCTGAGTACCTCTGCCGCTGCGATACCCACGGAATTTATTGCAGGGTCTAACGGAATACATTCAGATCCGGGGCCTGTAACCTCACTTATGATGATTCCATCAATAAAAGGTATCTTTCTGCCTTCGATGATATCGCAAGGTTCTTTCAAAGCAAGTCCGAAAATGTCGAACCCGGGGCCAATGTTTGAAGTTGTTGCGGGTGCTGCGACTTTGATCCATTCATCAGTCATATTCACGCGTCCTACGTCACTATACTGTGCCTTATTTGATAAAGTTTTGTCCACTACAACACGCAATATTAAAGAACAGGAGAACGGCATCAGGGCCCTATGTCAACAGTGCAGGTCATCGGTATCTCCGGAAACGCCAATTTCGAAGATATCATAAAACATTTCACAGATCTAGGAGGAGATGTTGTTCTCATGGACCCTATGATGGTATGTGGAAAGGATCACATTCTTTCAGCCGTGATGCATGCAGACCGTGCCTTTGAAAATGGAACTAATCGCTCCAAAACGATTCTCACGGAGACCATACTTTACGCAGCATGCGAAAGACAGATCGGAAAAGCATTGAAAAAAATGCATCCTAAAGAAGGTTGCACTGAAATGGTCGCAGCCGTCTTCAATATTGATGGAGACCTTCAACTTAAAAAAATCGGAATGAGAAGATGCGACGAGATAATTGCAGTAACTCCTGATAAGATCAAACTTCTGGGCCTTGATAATTATGGTACTGGTGTACCTTACGAAGACATAATTCTAGAACAAATTGCGCTAGTAGATCTAATGAAACAATAAATTACCAGATATTGCAAATCTCATTAACTATTGTATTTCTATTCTTAATTCACTGCAATATCGTCATTATGGCCCTTTTATGTACTCTAGTATTTAAAAATCTGATAAAATCTCATTAAAAAATAACTCCCGTCTCAATGACGGGAAATGAGTTTAAACGTTCGGTACGAACTTGAATCCGTAGTGGATCACACCAGCCGCGCCGTCTGCATCCAATTTACGTAAAACTGCGCGTACAGGCATTCCGATCTCGATCTTCTCGAGGTCCACATCGACCAACTGACCTGCAATAAGCACATCATCTTTCGTCTTCACAAAAGCAACAGCGTAAGGTTTCTGGCTATTGTTGGCTGCAGGTGCATCATGAATTATCGAGTAAGAGAACACTTCCCCTTCTCTGCATAATTTCACGGTCTTCATCTTGCCTATGCTATCTCTACGGCATTTGGGACAGAAATTACGTTCCGGGAAGTATACCTTTCCGCAACAGTCACATTTAGTTCCTTCGAGATTATACCTTCCCGGGATCTCTCTCCACTCTTTCGCTACAGATGCCATCAGATCGCCTCCAGGATACTTACGGTAACGGCTGAACCAGTTCCTCCGACAGATTGTGCCAGGCCGTATTTTGCATTTTTGACCTGTCTCTTTTCTGCTGTGCCCCTGAGCTGCTCTGTAATCTCTACGATCTGTGCGACTCCGGATGCTCCCACAGGATATCCTCTTGCCTTTAGTCCGCCTGATGTATTGATAGCGACCTTTCCTGCATCGAAGTGCGTCTCTCCATTGAGGAATGCATTTCCTGCCTCGCCTTTCTTATAGAATCCCAGATCCTGAAGGGCCATGATACCTGATACTGTGTAATCATCATGGATCTCTGCCACATTGATATCCTTAGGGGTTATACCTGCCATCTCATACGCCTTCTTTGCAGCAACTCTTGTTGCCTCGAAGGTCGTTATATCGGGTCTCTGGAAAAGAGCGAGAGTATCGCTTGCCTGTGATGTCGCGGATACTTTGACGTACTTATCGGTATATTTCTTCGCATCCTCTAGAGGACAGAGGATGACTGCTGCGGCACCGTCTGTTATAGGTGCACAGTCGAACACTCCGAGCGGCTCCGCCACTGGACCCGACTTCAATACTGTCTCGATAGGGATTGCTTTCCTGAATTGTGCTCCGGGATTCAATGCTCCGTGGAAGTGACTGTTCACTGCTACAGATGCGATACCCTCGCGTGTGACCGTTCCCTCGAACATCATCCTTCTTGCGATTATCGCATACAATGAAGTGAGCGTAAGTCCCATTCCGGCCTCCCATTCTGCATCTGCCGTGGCATCCATGACCGAATTGATAGATGCATCGTCCAGATCCGTCATCTTTTCCGCACCTCCGACCATAACAGTGTCATGAAGTCCCGATGCGACCGCGATGACCGCTTCCCTGAATGCTACTCCTCCGGATGCTCCTCCTGCCTCTACCCTTGTTGCGGGTATGTGGTTTGTCGCCATTCCGGAATAATCAGCGATAAGTGCATCGATATGCTGTTGGCTGATGAAACGTCCTGCCGACATGTTACCGATGTACAATGCATCGATCTCATCTCCTGAGAGATTTGCATCTTCGATGGCCCTTGAGCCGGCCTCGATACCGAGACTCCTGAATGAATTATTCCAAAGCTCACCGAATTGGGTCGCTCCGATACCTACTATTGCTACGTCTCTCATCTTATCACTCCGACATTACGATCTTTCCCTTGTATTTGGCATATGTTCCGTAGTCCAGATAGACTACATTTTCCATTACCTTGTCAAGGACGGGCGCGTTATCCCTCTTGTATTCGGTTATCTCATCTGTGACGGTTATGTCGAATGCATCTGATCCTGCTCCGGAACCATATGATACGACGAATATCCTATCGCCTGCTTTTGCCTTATCTAAAATATGTGCCAGACCCAGAGGTACGGCACCGCTGTAAGTATTACCGATGTTAGGCGTAAGAAGACCGTATTCGATCTGCTCGGGCGTAAATCCTAATTGTGTAGCCACCCTTGTCGGGAATTTACCGTTAGGCTGGTGGAATACTGCATACGTATAATCTTCTGGTCTTGTTCCCATCGCATCGAACATCATATTCGCTGCTGAAGTTATATGAC
>JALNYB010000001.1 GCA_023230065.1 Candidatus Methanomethylophilaceae archaeon | reverse complement strand
ATATCTGCCCGATGATCTGATAGGACATAGTTTCTACCACCCGTCAGATAATGGATATGAAAAATCAATACAGAGATTATTCGAAAGAATAGGTAAAAAATGAACTTAAAATCATCTTATGGCTGCCAAGATCTCTTTGGCCTCTTCACTTCCTCTTGCAGATGCCTTCTTCAACCATTTTATGGCATTGATCCTACTCTTAACCATTCCTTCACCAGAAAGTGACATTTTGCCTAATTGACACATGGACTCAACAGATCCATTTTCTGCAGATTTTATAAAATAAACGGAGGCCCTTTTAATATCCTTGTTTACCCCACGACCTTCCAGGAACATGCGGCCTAAGCGATATCCCGCTTTGTCATATCCTTCTTTGAAACATTTTTCATAATAGACCGCGGCCTCTTTTTCATCCTTTGGAATACCTCTGCCCTCTTCTTTCATGACACCGAGACGATAACATGCAAGAATGCTTCCATTATCTGAAGCAACAGTATACCATTTGAGTGCCTCTTCCCAATTCTGCTTAGTACCTATGCCGTCTGAATAAGCATGTGCCAGATTAAACTGTGCTCTGACATATCCTTGTTCTGCAGATTTCTTATAAAGATCGAATGCCTCTTCGAAATTAATATTGGCTCCATATCCATGAGTCAACATGAAACCCAAATTACACTGACCTTCAGCATCTCCCTGTCTCGCAGACAGATCAAACCATATGAACGCCTTATCGAGATTCTTCTCGACACCGTTACCTTCGAAATAGATATAACCAATTGCATTCTGAGCATGCGAATCCCCACCGGAAGCAGCATCCAGAACATCCTTAAAAGCCAAAGGATCACCTAATAATGGTATTTCCAGAATTTCTTACATGAATCTCGGGATGTTCCATATAAAGCCCTAATCTATAATATGCAACAAGATATCCATTCGCAGCGGCCATCGTATAGTATTTTATGGCCTCTTCTATATCCTTCTTCATTCCTTTTCCCCTTTCATAGAGGGTGCCCATCATGAACTGAGCATCTTCTGAACCAGCCAATGAAGCTCTTGACATAAGGTCCAAGGCCATACGGTCGTTCCTCTTTACGTATATACCATCATGATACATCAAAGCAAGAGTAAATTGAGCTACAGGATTTCCTAAATCTGCCGCTCTCTGATAGTTCTTAAAAGCCCCTTCATAATCTTCAACATCGAGACAGTGGTCGGCTAGTGTCAACGCAGAATCTCTTAGTGTCTGCTCTACTTGTACATCGGTTTGACTCAATCTGTTCTCTCTGTCTCTGAGCGTGTCATGCTTTGCGCCATCTAGAGATGCCAATACGGATTGCCAGCATATCAGACACTTCTCGTGTCCCATGTCTGCACCAATCTTATACCATCTTCCAGCTTCGAACAGATCTACCTTTACACCGTATAATCCAAACTCATAATTTCTTCCGATCCAATAGAACAATTCAGCATTTCCATTGACTCCTACCTTGGAATACCAGATTTCTTCTTCGACTTTATCTACCTTGGTACCTATGCCCTGTCCGAACATATATCCTATAAGGAATTGAGCCATGGGCAACCTCTGTTCAGCTGCCGCATGCATCCAATTGAATGCTTTCAAATCGTTTTTAGGAACCAAACTCCCTTCCATCTGGACCAAAGCATACTCTAATCTAGCCTCAGGAACGCCTGCTTCCGCCGCCTTTGAAAGATAATACAAGAAATACTCATCACTCTGATCTGCGATGCTACCATCGCGGAAGATCTTTGCCAATTCCCACTTAGCCCTCGAACATCCTTCCTCAGCTGAACGCATATACCAATCCAATGCCAATGCAGGATCTGGATCCACATCCTTGCCGTATTGATACATATACGCGACACCAAGTCCCGCATAAGCATTACCTAATTTAGCATCGTTAAATATTGTATCGTCCATATGATCACTTTCTTTTGGGCTTACAAATACTCAATGCATCTTCTCAATTTTTATCTTATTGAGAAGCGCTATTGCATCCGTGTCGCCCTGTTTTGCGGCTAAACTCAGATATTTTTTTGCACGCGGTATATTTCTTTCTGTGAACTGTCCATCCATATAAAGTTTTCCCAAGTAATACTGAGCCTCATAATAGCCAGTATCCGCAGCTTCATTCAAATATTGAAGCCCTGTCGATATATCCTGGTCTACACCTTTTCCCGCAACTGTGAGCATACCTAAAAATGATTTCGCACCTGGATGTCCTTGTTCAGCCGCTTGTTCAAACCATACTGCAGCTTCAGAATTATCTTTGGTAACTCCTCTACCTTCATAGTAAAAACATCCAAGACAATATTGAGAATTTACCTCTCCCATTTCTGCTGCCTCTTTGAACCACTTAGCAGCCATCTTTTCATCTTGAGGAAAATAGTACCCATTTCCATACATGCAAGCGAGAGCATATTGAGCATATCCATTGCAAAGATCGGCCGCCTTTTGGAACCATTTAGCCGCAAGAACATAATCCTTTTCTAAGACTTCGCCTTCAAAACGCATATTAGCGTAATCCACCATAGCTTGCTGAAAACCACCTTCACATGCCGCTTCCAACCATTTTATAGCATTATCGACATTTCTCTTTGTGCCCTGACCATAAGCACACATTATACCCAACTGATGCTGAGCCTCATGATGTCCCTGCTCAGCTGCTTTTTCCAAGAGCTTGACGGCCTCTGCAGTATCGAAATACTTAGTCTTCTGCATCATATGGATACCCGCAAGAGAATACTGCGCATCCGCATATCCAGAATCTGCCGACATTTGATACCATTTTATGGCTTCTTTCAAATTCGGCTCTGTGTAACACATGCCTGTATCATACATCTCTGCAAGATGGAACATAGCCTCAGAATTTCCTGATTCTGCCGCTTTCTTTAACCAGAAAACAGCTTTTTCTTTATCTTTAGAAACTCCTTTTCCCATCAAATACATAAAACCTATCGTATTTTGAGCAGAAACGTTATCCTCTTCTGCACAGACAGTATACCATCTGACGGCTACCTTGTGGTCCTTTTTAACAGGTATTTTTCCATTGTCATACAAATCGAAGAGCTTTGCACATGCATCGGTATCATTCTGCTCTCCTTTGAATTTCAACATAATGAGATCATTCATTACAGATTCATCATTGTTGTTCTTTTCGAACTCACTTAGCAATAAATGCGCATCCTGATTTCCTGCAGATGCAGAAAGAGAGAACAGATCCATAGCAGATTTCTTATCCTGCGTTGCCTCTGTACCAGTGTAGAGAAATAATCCATAAAGATATTGAGCTTCCGGATTTCCACTAACAGCTAAAGAATCCAAAAAATTACACGCCTTTTTCATATTACGATCGGCAGAAGTACAACTCATATACGAACGCGCAGAAGAACATTGATCGCTAACACCATCAGAAGCAGTCTCCGAGATCATAAAATAACGATAGCTGTCTCATATTTATGGCTTTCATAGCATCTAATAAAAATGTACGCTTATTAGTAAAGGTTATATCAAACTCATTCAATGAAGATACATGGAATTAAATTCTGATCCATTATACAACACGCAGATGGAGCCTATCGAGTGGGCAAAATTTGTAGTGAGAACAAGATCAGAAAGAGATTACTCCACTGCTTTTTCAATACTTTCTACATCGGCCAACAAAGGTTCAGTCGATGCAGAGTTCTGTCTGGGTCTTTTATATGCAAGAGGTCAAGGCGTCAATCGGGATTTTGTAACTGCTAGATATTGGTTCCAACGCGCTGCTGAAAAAGGCAACATGAGCGCATACTATTTCTTGGGAAAGATTTATGCAAAAGGGTACGGCATAGAAAAGAACGTCAACAAGGCAGTAGAATTTTTCACACCTCCTGCAGAACATGGAGACGCACGTGCACAATACTCACTAG
The DNA here is from genome assembly GCA_023230065.1 of Candidatus Methanomethylophilaceae archaeon. Taxonomy (GTDB): domain Archaea; phylum Thermoplasmatota; class Thermoplasmata; order Methanomassiliicoccales; family Methanomethylophilaceae; genus JALNYB01. The sequence goes on along the minus strand of JALNYB010000001.1, from coordinate 60,094 downwards.
CACTCCTCTATTTTGATGGAGATGTAATAGGAAAAGATGTCGCCGAAGCAGCCAAATGGTTCGAAATGTCAGCCAGATCAGGCCATTCCGAAGCTCAGTTCGTCCTCGGACAATTATACAAGACTGGATGTGGCGTTACTAAAGACATGAACAAAGCTACAGATTGGCTTATATCTGCCGCTCTAAACAGACACAAAGGTGCTCAGATCCTATTGGGTAATATGTATAATACTGGAGATGGCGTTCCTAAGAACAAAATCGAATCTGATAATTGGTACGATATGGCCGATAATAGGAATAAGGTCACTTCAAACCAATAATCTTTCCTTCCGCAGTGATATCCATTCTCATCGCTGCAGGCATTTTTGAAAGACCCGGCATAAGCATAATAGAACCGCATATAGGAACAACGAATCCTGCACCTGCAGAAACAGTCACTTCTCTTACGTTGAGTTCCCATCCTTTAGGAGCTCCTTTCAAATCAGCGTTATCTGATAATGAGTATTGAGTCTTTGCTATACAAACAGGCAGATTTCCGAATCCTTTTTCTTCAAGGTCCTTAAGTGTCTTATCTGCCGCAGTCGAATATACTACTCTATCTGCACCGTATATCTCTGTTGCAATGATCTCGATCTTTCCTTTTAACGGAACATCCAGATTGTAAAGGAACTTGAAATCCTTCTTCTCTCTATCGAGAATCTCTACCACTTTGTTAGCCAATTCAACAGCACCCTTTCCGCCTTCTGTGTAACCATCAGACTGAACACATTCTGCACCTATTCCTAAACAGTGTTCACGTAATAATTCCATATTCTCTGGATCATCAGTAGCAAAATGATTGATAGATACTACAACGGGAACCCCATACAATTTCATATTGGTAATATGCTTATCCAAATTTGCAAGTCCTTTAACCAAAGCATCCTTTGTCATAGTACTGGAATCTTCAACTCTAGCGCCGCCATGTGTCATTAATGCACGAACAGAAGCAACTATCACGATACAATCCGGGGACATACCGGACTGCCTACATACAACATCCATAAATTTCTCTCCACCCAAATCAGCTGCAAAACCTGCCTCGGTTACAACATAATCTCCAAGTTTCATAGCATATTTAGTCGCCAAAACACTATTGGTTCCATGTGCGATATTTGCAAATGGGAATCCATGAACAAAGACGGGCTGTCCTTCTAACGTCTGAACAAGATTTGGTTTGATAGCATCTTTCAAAAGGACCATCATTGCACCCACACATCCAAGGTCCTTTACAGTAACAGTCTCACCTTTGTTAGTGTATGCAACAACTATCCTCTCGAGTCTTGCTCTGAGATCGTCATAACCAGTAGTTAATGCAAGAATTGCAGATATCTCTGATGCAGATGTTATAAGGAATCCACTCTCGTGAGTAACTCCTGCTGATAATTTTCCTCCACCTACTCCAACTATTATATCCCTCAACTCACGACAATTCATATCCATGGCCTTTTTCAGAACAATACGGGCAGGATCGATATTCAAAGGATTATCCCTTACAAGATTATTCTCAAGAATGGCAGATAACAGATTATGAGCAGCTGAAACTGCGTGAATGTCTCCGGTAAAATGAAGGTCTATATCCCACATTGGATAAACTTGTGAATATCCCCCACCAGTGGCTCCTCCTTTTACACCGAATGTAGGCCCTACAGAGGGCTCTCTCAACGCTCCAACGACTTTCTTTCCTATGTAACTGAGACCTTGGATCAAACTTATTGTGGTAACTGTCTTTCCTTCTCCAGCCGGAGTTGGTGTCACAGCTGTAACCATGATCAGTTTTCCGTTATCATTCTTATCAAATCTAGAAAGAACATTCAAAGGTATTTTCGCAATATACTTCCCATATTGATCAATATCATCTGCACTCAACCCGATGGATTTTGCTACATCTACGATATTCTTTACCTTTGCTTCCTCTCCGATCTCAATATCTGTTTTCATGGAACTGCCAAACTTTAAATTGATTCTTATGTAAATAAAGATGGTGTAATTGAAACTTACAAAAAAACAATAATCCCCTTCATCATTACCACATCTGTATGAAACAGTATTCTTTGTTCATCTTCGATCTCGACGGGACTCTTATGGACAGCACCGTTGGTGAAAAAGTTTGCTATACACATGCACTTAATAAATTAGGATATAAGTTCAATCCGAAAGATCTGAATAAATTCCTCAAAGAATCGTTTAAAACAACCTTTGAAAGATTCGATGATGGCCGTTATAAATATTCAGATTTCATAAAAGCATTCTCAGATGAAGCGCGCGAATCCATGGATGATAATACTATACCCTTCGCAGATACACGTCCGACTATCCTTGCATTGATCGACAAGGGGATTCCTCTATGCATAGCAACAAGGAAATCAGAAGAAAGAGCCTGCGCTGTCCTTAAAAATTACGGACTATACCAGTACTTCGATCATATAATCGGAGAAGACAGTGTCATACATAATAAACCTGATCCAGAGTGTCTCTTTCAGTGCATGTCGTATTACGACATCCCAAAGGAGAATACTGTATTCATAGGAGACACACCAAACGATATGTATGCAGCAAAAGCTGCAGAAATAGACGGAATATTCCTTGATAGAAATAATGAGTGTTTGAATATTCCTTATGTTAAAAGGATGACTACTCTGACAGAATTACTGAAATAACCAATATGAAAGAATATGATGCATACATATTAAAATGATATTGGCAAAATTCAATGGTCTTGAATGTTTCAATTCATTATGCCCTGAAAAACACAACACTTCCAAAGCCTAATCCTTATCCGATAACTCTGTAAACGATAAAACTGGAAACATATTCAAAAAAGAACGTTATAATCGACGACAGCAAAATGATGTAACTACAGGTAAAGATGCGAGTTCTGATGGAATGCTCATCACAAAATGTGTAGATATGAATATTAACTACAGGCCTAACATAATCACTTTTAATCTATAAATCTAGAATATTGAATCATTCTGTTCCGTCGATTTTAATATACTGAGTATTCTGTCTCCTTTTTAAATCATTTATAATCTGCTGGGCCATCTCATTACCTGCATCTGCGGCCTTTCCGATACATTCGAACGCCTTCTCAGCATTCTGCTCAGTACCAGTGCCTTCCAAATACATTCTACCCAAAAAGAAAAGAGCATCCTTATCCTGTGTCTCGTCCGCTACATTCTTATAAAGTATGAATGCCTTTTCAAAGTCTTTATCTATACCATCTCCGTCATAATACATAGATGCCAGATTGAATTGTGCCGCAGGAAATTCCTGAGCTGCACTGCGCTCATACCAGTCCGCAGCTTCTCTCTTTCCTCCCGGGATCCTTCCGTCATACGCCAAAGTAGCCATTTTAAATTGAGCTTCGGGCAATTTCCTAAGAGCAGCCTGTTCAAACATAGTGATGGCCATCACCTCGTCCTTTTTCGTTCCTACTCCCTGTTCATACATGTATCCACATTTGAACATGGCAACCGCATCATCTTCTAGAGCGGCTTTATAATACCATTCAAACGCCCTATCTATGTTTGACTCCGTTCCTATCCCATAAAAATAGATGTCTCCTATTACGATGTATGCCATTGTCATTCCGAAATCAGCACATCTCTCAAAATACTCCCTTGCTTTCTGACGATCCTGATCCGAACCCTTGTCCATCATATAGTGACCTAATCTGAACATAGCTGCAGGATGATCCTGCGCTGCTGCTTTTCTGTAAAGATCCATGGCGCGTTTTACATCCTGAGGAATGCCGTTGCCTTCTATGAGCAATTCTGCCAATCCAAACTGTCCGTTTGGATGACCATCATTAGCTACGTCTTCGAATATCTTTGCCGCAAAGGAAAGATCTTTCGGTACTCCGTCACCCATGACGTATTTCAAAGCCAAGATACACTGTTCCTTTGCGACTTCATCATTCATATTACCATAATGAACTTCATCGTTTTTGAAATGTTCACTAAGAACTATTCTATATTATCTTGAACACTGTCAACGCTTCATTTTTTCTTTGGGTTTTCCGTACTGTAAGCACAGATCAGTACATTCACATCAAATAATTTTATCGAATATTGAAAATTAATATATATTTGATTCTACAATTACTTGAATAATTGAACAATCATTCAAATGAGTTTTTAGTATGACAAATTATGATCACTTTGACAATTGCGATAACTTTGATAAAAAACTTGTAGAAAACATCAAGGAAAAAATGCTAGAGGATACCATAATATTCGATCTAGCAGACCTTTTCAAGATTATCGGAGACAGCACGAGAATAAAGATCCTTTGGGCTTTAAAAGACAATGAACTGTGCGTATGTGAACTAAGCAACATACTGAACATGTCTATGTCCGCTATCTCTCATCAGCTTAAGACCCTTAAAAATTCTAATATGGTGACCTCAAGAAGAGATGGCAAATCGATATTCTACTCATTGTGCGATAAACATGTTCATGACCTCATAGAGATTGGATTAGAACACTCTGAAGAGGTGTTAAGATAATTGAAAATAAAGCCATAAGGGTCATTATCGGTGCGGCATTATTCATCATAGGTTGCATAGCAGAATATATAATACACGCAGATGAAACTTATCTATTGATCATATTTGGTTCTGGCATAATAATTGCAGGATATGACGTTTTTACAGAGGCTGTTGAAAATCTATTCAAAGCACATTTTTTAGACGAGAATTTTTTAATGGTAGTTGCAGCCATCGGTACATTCCTTATCGGACAATACCCTGAAGGTCTTGCAGTTCTATTATTCTTTCAGATAGGAGAACTCTTTGAAGACCGTGCCGTAGGAGATACTGAAAAAGCAATCACCGATCTTGTAAACATCCAAGCAGAATATGCCAATCTCCAAAGAGACGGCCACATAACAAAAGTTGATCCAAAAAATATACAGATTGGGGATATTATAGTTATCAAACCTGGAGAAAGAATTCCTCTAGATGGAAGAATCATCGAAGGAATAAGTAATATCGATACAAAAGCACTAACAGGAGAACCCGTACCCAAATATGTAGAACCGGGATCTGAAATAATGAGTGGATGCATCAATCTCAACGGCGTACTAAAAGCTGAGGTCACAAATACATATGACAATTCCACTGTAACGAAATTATTGGAACTCATCAAAGAATCCGCATCTAAAAAATCCAATTCAGAAAAATTCATCACAAAATTTGCAAAATATTACACACCTGCGGTCGTATTGGCCGCGATATTCATTGCAATAGTCCCCAGTATTTTGTATCCTAGCCAAACAAGTACTTGGACCTACAGAGCACTAATGTTCCTTGTGGTGTCGTGTCCGTGTGCTCTGGTAGTATCAATACCTCTGGGCTTCTTCTGTGGCATCGGCTGTTCCTCAAAAAATGGTATACTCGTAAAAGGAAGTAATTATCTAGAAGCTCTTGCTGCGACCAAAACTGTAGTGTTCGATAAAACTGGCACACTAACCAAAGGTGAATTCAAAGTAAGCCGGATCAACTCTGTAAAACTAGAAGAAGAAGAATTGATTGAATATGCCGCAAAAGCAGAGTATTACTCCGATCACCCCATCTCCGCGTCTTTAAAAGAATGTCATGGAAAAGAAATCGACCCTGCACATATAGCCGAATCTGTTAACATTCCTGGAAAAGGAGTTCGCTCGGTGATTCTCGGAAAAACTATACATGTCGGAAATTCTATCCTGATGAAAGAAATCGGCATAGTATCCTCTCATTCAGACAGCAATGAGGGAACCAATGTCCATGTAGCCGTTGAAAAGGATTATGCAGGACACATAGTTGTGTCAGACACGATAAAAGAAGATTCCGCATACGCTATAAAAGAACTCAGAAAATCTGGTGTAACGACCATTATCATGCTAACCGGAGATTCTGATAACGTTGGACAAACTGTATCTCAGAAACTCGGATTGGACATGGCCTATACTGAATTACTTCCACAAGACAAAATCAAAAAATTAGAAGATATCATAAACCTACAAACCGTGAATAAAAAAACTATTTTTGTAGGCGATGGCATCAATGACGCTCCGTCACTGGCTAGAGCTGACATTGGCATTGCCATGGGCGGACTCGGATCCGATGCTGCAATAGAAGCTGCAGACATAATAATCATGGATGACAACCCCTTGAAGGTGGCCACTGGGATACTAATCGCGAGAAAAACAGTCAGTATCGTAAGAGAGAATATCGTGTTTTCGTTAAGTGTAAAATTCGGTGTCCTCTTCCTTATTACTTTCGGACTTTTGGGAATGTGGGCCGCAATTTTCGCCGATGTCGGCGTTCTTGTTGTAGCCGTGTTGAATTCCACTCGTGCCTTGAATGTCAAAAGACTTCCTATTTCAAGTAAGACAGAATCAGCAAAAACTACTGTAAAAATATCATAAAAATTACTGCTGGCCATGTCTCTACGAAATTCGTAACACAACTATTTCAAAAATAATATCTGTTTTTAAAACGAAAGACTGACTACGAAATTCGTAGACAATTTCCAACGTATTTTATACAGATAATAGCTATACGCAATGGGATGGGAAATGAAGGTAGGAATAGACCTCGGAACAACGTACTCTACAGTTGCAAAATATGATAGGACCTCTTCAAAAGCAGAAGTTGTAAACAACAGCTTCGGCAAAGAACTGACTCCATCTGTCATTTGTTTCCTAGAGAATAATGAGATTATGATAGGAGAAGACGCGAAAGACATGCAGGCCGGCGGTGTTGGTATCATCGCAGCTTCATTTAAACGCGGAATGGGTGACAACAGTTTCACCGTAGAAGCAAACGGAAAAGTATACACGGCAGAAGAACTGTCTGGAATGCTCCTTAAACAACTTATTTCTGATGCGGAAGCACAACTCAAAGAAAAAATCACTGAAGTCGTTATCACAGTACCTGCCTATTTCAACGATTTCCAAAGAACAGCAACAATTCGTGCAGGAGAATCTTGTGGCGTAAAAGTCATAAAAATCATTAATGAACCGACCGCAGCTGCAATCTCTTATGGATACAACCACACCACTAATAAAACCGTCATGGTCTATGACCTTGGTGGAGGGACCTTCGATACTACTATTGTAAAGATCAACAAAGGTAACATTCAAGTAATCGGAACAGACGGAGACCACATTCTCGGAGGAAAAGACTGGGACGCAGCTATTGTAAAATATGTCTGCGAACAGTTCGTGGATGAATTCGGTGTAGATCCCAGAGATAATGAATCTGCAAAAAATGAACTTATAGTCGCAGCTGAAAATTACAAAAGAGTACTAACTAAAACAGGAAGCGTTCCTATTCAAGTCAAATATGACGGTAACGTTGGTAAATACACACTCACACGTGAACAATTCGATACGAAAACACAATTCCTGCTCAACGCAACAAAAGATGTCTGCTTAAAACTTCTATCAGATCTCAATATGCAATGGTCTGAACTCGATGAGATACTTCTTGTCGGCGGATCCACGAGAATGCCTCAAATATCTGAATTCCTTGAGAAACTCTCGGGAATAAAAGTCGTATCTCATGAAGATACAGATCTTGCAGTCGCAAAGGGAGCGGCAATCACATCAGAACTGTATTGCAGCAACAACACTGGACTCAGAGAAGCACAGATCACAGATGTTACTGCACATAGCTTAGGTGCACTATCAGTCAGTATTGATGGAAAAAAATACATCAATGAAATCATGATAAAAAGGAACTCAAAAGTTCCAACTACATGCAAGAAATCTTTCAAGATCAGCGAGGGTAACATGACTGATAAGATTGAGGTCTACACGCTTCAAGGAGAAAGCAAAGTCCCTCTGGACTGTTATGTACTGGCAAAAGTTGTCATTACAGGCTTCTTCAACAACGGAAACGGCGCCACAATAGACATTGGATACACATATGACGAAAATGGAGTTGTTCAGGTATCTGCATATCAAGACGGAGAACAACTGGAAGTAAACTCTGAAGAACTTCCAGAGGATATCTCGTGGATGAATGACGTGCCAGGAAGCATGCCTTCTGATGTGCCCATCTCCAAGAATATAGTCATCTGTGTTGATCTCTCAAGAAGTATGAAAATCTCGCTTGATGATGTCAAAACCTCAATAAAAGATTTCATAAACAGCGTCGCTGACGAAAATACCAAATTTGGACTTGTTGGATTCGGCGATAAAGTCAAAATCCTTAAAGATATGACACCTGACACCAATAATATCATAGATTCCCTTGAAGAATTAAAGGTCAACATATTGGGAAGAGGTACCGACGGAAGTCCGTTAGGAACTGCTCAGATGATGCTCTCCGGAAAAACAGGTGCAAAAATGGTCATTGTTCTCACTGACGGCATCTGGGGAAAAAGAGACTTCGCTGTAAGCGAAGCCATAGCTCTCAAAAACGCCAGGATCGCAACAGTAGCTATAGGATTCGCAGATGCAGATACATCATTCCTCAGACAGATCGCAACAGTAGAAGAGGGCGCCATGTTTACAACCCTCGACGGAATGGGAACAACATTCAGCACAATAGCAACTGCGATCAATTCCGGTTCAATGGGAATGCGCGAGAGTTCAGAAGAAAGACCTAGAATCAAGAACTGATCTGTGAGGTGAATGTCAGTGCCACCCAATGACAGAGAGAACTACTGTCGCCTTATCGGATTGAATCCGATGAAGGAGAACACCTACACTTACGAAGCTATCGAAAAAAAGATAGCAACAAAAGAAAAAAAGTGGGAAAAAGACAGTGGAGATAAACAGAACGATCTGGAACGCCGGTTCCAGATCCGCGCATACTACAAGATGGTACCCGATATGCGCAAGGTCATGAAGGACCCGATTTTAAGATCCAAAGAGTTCGACGAAGGCCGCAAACAACTAAAGGCAAAAGCATCAAAACTCAACAAGGATTCTATCATATTACACGACGGTTCCAGGGTATTGCTCCCAGGAACCGCCGACAGTCTTGTAAAGAAAATCCAATGGGATGGAATCACAAAAGAGGATCTTATTGCCATCGCGGGTATCAAGAAAACATCTGTACCTCCGGTTGTCAACGAGAAAATCAATTCAACATACAAAGGTATCAGAGAAGTTGACACAGACACCCCGATGGAACTTCTTAACAGGATCATTCAAAATCCAGATCTTGAAATAAAACTCAATCCTCTCAGAGATGGAAGTTCGTTCACAGAAATCAGATCAGCGTTCGATGTCTGTGAAAAAAGGGTCAGCAGCGTCAGACGTGAGATCCTACCCGATCAGGACTCGTATATACAGTCATTAAGGGCACTTAAAATCATGTTATCTGCAGATACGGATCTTTCAAGCCTTATCAAATATGGAAAATGCAAAAAAGCCTTAGCTCCCGCAATGCAAATGATGGAAGAGGACTACAGCCAACCATTCACCAGGGAATATATCGATAATATCCTGAATATGTTCCTCAAAAACACGAATGTAGACAAAGACATGGCCATTGCAATCTTGGAAGAATTTTGTGTAAAGAAAAAATTCATCGCAAACTTCTCAACAAAAGAAAGCAAACTTATTATCTGCCCGAACTGCAGCGGATTAGTAGAAGCAAATGGAAATGCAATATGCTGTAGCATATGTGGTTTCAGCATCAGAACAAAATGTCCTCAATGTAATACTGAACAATCATCAGGCAATAGTGCATGTATCAAATGCGGTTTCGATTTCCAAAGTGGACTAAAAAAAGCCCAAGAACTAGAAAAGAGATTCAAGGAAAATCTGGAAGCAGGCTTTGTAAACAAAGCTGATGAAGATCTGAAAAATATCAAAAAAGTCTATGCAACATATCCCAACATCGACAGTCTAAATCAAGACCTCAGAAATGTCTCTCTGAAATATGATAAAGCCATAAAAAATATCGAGCAAACCTATAAATACAAAAAATATTGCGAAACAAAAGAATGCTGTGATAATACACTTGTGGATTTCCCTAAATTATTCGATAATAATTTCGAACTCAAGAAGAAATATACAGATTCTTTACAAAGGATCAATGATGCAGAAAAACTCTGCAAAGAAGCAGAATCCACCGAAGACAGACAAAAGATCATGGCCATTTACGTATCCGCGGCAGAAAGATGTCCAGACCATCCTGTGGCCAGATCCAAACTATCTCAATTCCCACCCGAATCACCTGCAGATGCATCTTTACAAGTACGTGACGGAAAAATACTGTTGAAATACGCAATACCTGAGAACAGAAACGGAATGACATTCTGCGTTTACAGGGAACAAGATAAACTCCCTGCTGTGAATGAGGAAACAATACCTCTAACAGAACTTCCTGGAAGCGTATTCTTGGACAAGACGGCAGAACCTGGTATTGATTACTATTATTCCGTATATTCCAAACGTTGGGGTATCCTATCAAGAGAATCGGCCAACTGCGGCCCAGCTATCGTGTTCGTTGAGGTCGAGAATGTTACTATCGAACAAATGCAGGGTGGACTCAAAATCAATTATGAAAAACCTAAAGGTTGCACAAGAGTACGCATCTGGAGAAAAGAAGGCACCACTGAAGCTGGTACCGGCGAAGAATTGGAGATCACTCCCCAAGATGGATCCACTACAATAGATGATTATGGGCTCAAAGGCGACATAAAATACCATTATCTGTTCGTAGCCGAATACAAAGGAAAGAACAAGACTGAAAGATCCATGGGCTCTGCATTTTCATGTACAACCGTAAAATATCCTGAACCCATCAGAGACATGGAGATTAGATGGAACAAAACCGACGGCTCCTACACTGCAAAATGGAAAAGCAAAGAGAAAGTTGTTCTATACTCATCACCTAAAAAGGTCACCATGTTCGGACGCAACATCCCAGTGTCTGATCTAAACTCATGGATGACAGAGATAAAACCCATAGAAGTCTACGATGACGGTATGAAATTCATGCTGTCCGATGGAGCAGTCCAATACATCTATCCTATGATACCTGCAGGCAAGATCGCCATCAGAGGAAAAGATATCATGGTCGCTAACCTGAAACCATTCAGGGACGTTGAGAAAAGACTCAGCGGAAAAGACTGCGACCTAACCATGAACTGGCCTACTGACGCCGAATCTGCCATAATAGTTGTAAAAGATTCGTCCCCCGCATTAGGTCCGGATGATGTCAATGCCGAAAAGATAACTGTGAGCCGCAATGCTTACAATACTGATAAAATGATCAGGATCTCGATGGGCAACTCCAAAAAAAGAGTTGTCACCCTATATGCCGTCTATGATGTATCTGGAGATAAGATGAATTCTCGCGGAATGAGCATTGATGTTTATTCTGGATCATGCACCAAAGTAAAGTACACTATGTCCTTGGATAAATCAACAAAAACAGAATCAAAAGTCTTGATCAGCATCGATGCCGATTACACTGTCAAAGAATTACCTCAGATGACAGCCATTTGTGTGAATGAAGGAATTCCACTCAAGATCTGGGATGGAGAATCCGTTTGGACATCCAACGGACCCATTGCACTATCTGCAGGAAAAGCATTGATAACATTCCACACAAAACCGAAGATCGACCTCAGCAAGATAAGAATGTTCTTCACGAATGAAGATGATTACCACCTTTTCAGATTCATACACCCGATATACAAGGATAGGTGATCCAATGGCAAAAAAAGATGAAAATCTAGAGTATACATGTCCGTTCTGTTTCAGTTCAATTGATTTGAAGAAGATACACTACGAGTGTACGAATCCCGCGTGTACGAAAATGTTCCTCAGAAGTCTTTCCGAAAAGGACAAATTAAAATACAGCTGTGGAAAAGATGATGAAGAGATAGATATCGAGAACACTATATTTCTTGGAAAGGACCCTCTAGGAGAGGACCCCATAACAACAAAACACCATATCGTACGTAATTCCTCAGGAATATGCGACATATGCAACAGATCTGCTTACAAAAGACTCTGTCCTGTGTGTCACAATCCTATACCTCAGGGAGCTGAAGACGAGGGGAGCACAGTATTCGTTGTATTAGGTCCAAAAGGAGTCGGAAAAAGCCATTATATCGCAGTATTGATCAATCAGTTAAAAAATTCATTCTCGCCCGAATTCGGAGCCACCATGAGCCCCGCAACAGACAGGACCACCCTTAAATATCGTGGAGTATACTACAAAAGATTATTCGAGGAAGGAAGAAAACTTCAACCTACGTTATCATATGAGGACAGCAAAGAATCAAGAGAACCCATGATCTATTATCTGAGATTCCTAGAAGGAGATGCACCCAAAGTGTACACCTTAGCATTCTTTGATACTGCAGGAGAAGACCTCGATTCAACAAGCAAAATGATGGGACTGAATCTGAATTCGTTTATCTCACGTGCATCCGGTATCGTATTCCTTGTAGACCCGTTGCAGATTCCGTACATCAATACGAGAATACATATGGACAACAAACCCAGCACGGGACCTAATGTTGCAGATATGCTTGCCAATATATCAAACATCATCCGCACCAATAACAAGATCAAGATAAGAAATCAAATAAAGATCCCGTTGGCCGTCGTCCTGACGAAGAGCGATGTGCTCATGAAATCACCTGAGAATGAAGAAGAAGCAAAAATCCTATTCGGATTGAACTCCTCTCTGAACATCGAACGTGAATATGGAAAGTATGATGAAGCCAATTTCGAACAAATCAGCGTTGAGATCGAAGAATACATGCGCAGAGCAGTATCCAATGATTTCATACAGACTATAAAAGAATTCGAACAGTATTGCTATTTTGCAGTGTCTTCTCTCGGAAGCAACCCTGTGGGAAGCGTACTTGCCAGAGGAATATCTCCTATGAGAGTAGAGGATCCGTTCATCTGGTTGCTTAATTGCGATAACTTCGGAGGTATGACGAAATGAGCAACAAAAAAATAGGAAACGCGACCATGAGATTCAAACAACTTCTTACAAGCGGCCCTTCAGGAAGCACATCCGAAGGACAGATCCAACAGAACCCTCAGAAAACAACAATACCGATAGAAGATCAGATCGAAGAAGCATTAATCATTGAAGACCAGATAATCGCAGATGAACCTTCGGCAACAGAACCGATCGAAGAAGAACCAATGATAGAGGACATCATGGTCTCGGGAGAGATTCAGATAGAAAAACCGATAACACCCTCCGATGTGCCTGTCTATACTCCTAAAAACTCCGAAGATGTGGATTCTCTGAAGTCTGAAATATCAGAACTTAAGACAATAATCGAAACAATGGAAGCAAAAATGAATGGATGTATAACATCTAAAGAGCAATTCAAAGAATATTTTGAGATCATCAATAATAAAAATTCTGAAATGGGAAACAGAAAACTTATGGGAATGCTAGAACAACTCTCAACTATGAGAGAGGATTTCTTCAAACTCTGCAGTGGCATGAATGAAAAAATCGATATTTTCTCGGCAAAAGATGTATTGAATTCATTTGAAGCATACGGTGTCGATATGGAGAATATCCTTACCGACTGCGGCGTTTTCATAGGTCCTTTCAAATACGATAAATTAAACACATTGCATCAGAGAATCGTCGATGTCATACCCACCGATGATGAATCTAAGAATGGTATGATAGCAGAAAGGAAATCAGACGGATACGAATACAACGGCCGCGTTCTTTTCAAAGAAAGAGTGAACATCTATAAGTTCTCAGAAAAAACTGTAAAAAATGAAAAAGAGGAATAAAAATGGCTGGAGAATATACAATCGGAATCGACCTTGGTACAACATACTCGTGCCTTGCATATATCAACGAAGATGGAGAAACAGTAGTTGAAAAAAACTTCGAACAAGAAGAAACAACCCCGTCGGTCATTCTCTTCAATGAGAACGGCGAGATCATCGTCGGATCCCCTGCGAAGGATATGGCAATAATGTATCCCCCTGAGAGGATCGTCACAGCTATCAAAAGACAGATCGGAACCGATTATGAAGTAGATGTCGACGGTGACAAATACACACCAATCACTCTTTCTGCCGCAATACTCAGAAAAATGATCAATGATTTCAATGACAACCACGGTTGTGAGATCAAGAAGGCAGTCATCACCTGTCCCGCATATTTCGGGCAGACCGAGAGAGACGCAACTAAAGCAGCAGGAAAAGTCGCAGGACTTGAAGATGTAACCATCATCAACGAACCTACTGCGGCAGCAATATCCTTCGGATTAGGAAGCGGAACAGATTCCAAAAAAAGAGTGCTAGTATACGACCTGGGAGGAGGAACATTCGATGTTACCATCCTTGAGATCGACGGAACATCATTCACCGCAGTAGCAACTGATGGAGAAAGACTCCTCGGAGGAAAAGACTGGGACGCAGCTATCACGAAAATCATAAAACAAAAAGTTTGTGAAGATAACGGCATCGATCAAGATGAACTCGACGCAGATGACGACGTGAGACAAACACTTGTCCTTGATTCGGAGACCATCAAAAAAAGACTGTCTACAGCGGAATCCACGAAAGGAACACTCACTGCCGCCGGGAAAAAAGCCGTCTACTCAATTTCAAGATCGGAATTTGAAATCGCTACCGCACCCCTTATGCAAACGACACTTGAAATCATCGACAGAACACTCGCAACGAAAGAATTCACAATAAAAGACATCGATGAGGTCATCCTGGTCGGAGGATCATCAAGAATGCCTCAGGTCAAGGATGGAATATGCAAAAAATATCCAGAAGCAGACGTCAAGATCTATGATCCGGACCAGTCGGTCGCAAAGGGTGCCGCCATATTCTCTAAATCTTATTCGTGGGATGGAAGCACTGCAGCAGCAGTTGCAGCAGCGGCAGCTACCGGAACAGAATACGTTCCTGAAGAAGGAGAAATCCTTGTTCATAATGTCCTCAGTAAATCATTCGGTATCAAAGCAATGTATGATGACGGCGAAGAGAAAATCTCCAACATCATATTCAGGAATGAGGTACTGCCTATCGTAGCCATAAAGACCTATTACCCTGTGGATGACGGTCAGACATCTATCAAAGTAGAGATCTACGAGGATTCTGCGTCCAATAATGATGGTGGAAATAAAACAGAACTAATTGACGGATACGGCGTCGGTGATTTCGAAATGGAACTACCAGAGGGAGTTACAAGAAGCACACCTATAATGGTCAAGTTCACTGCCACGGATGAGGGTATCCTCGTTGCATGCGTGGACTGCCTCAATCAGCACACCGAATATCAGCTTCAGAACAGATTACAGATGTCTGATTCAGATATAGAAGAGTCTCAGGGACTCATGGAAAAAGTCACAAATGCTAATTGAAACTTTAATGGGGGTATTCCCCCATTTTTATATTATCTTTACAAAATTAATATCATCCGTTATCGATATCAAGACAATGATGCAATTCGATCCTCTCTGATTTAGAGATATTCCTGTATCTGCCTTCTTTCAATCCGTTAAGAGTTATATTCATGACTCTTATACGAACCAATTTCACTACATTGAATCCAAACACATCACACATCCTTCTGATCTGTCTATTCAATCCCTGTCTCAGAATAATTCTGAATTCCTTGATACCCGTTTGTTCAACGAAGCATTCTTTTGTTATGCGTCCGTCGATTATCGGAACGCCTTTTGACATTCCTGTAATAAATTCAGGAGTCACATTCTTGTCTACAGTAACAATGTACTCTTTCTCATGTTCATAACGCGAACGCATTATACCGTCAGCAAGTTCACCGTTATTGGTCATAAGAAGAAGGCCTTCAGAATCCTTGTCCAGCCTTCCTATTGAATAGATACGTTTCGGATATCCGATAAAATCTATGACATTATCTATGTCATCAGGATTGGAGGTGCATGTTATTCCTGCCGGTTTGTAAAATGCAAGAATTATATCTTCTTCTTCTCTTTTTATAGGCTTGCCTTCAACACACACAACAGTATCTGGCATGACTCTGTCTCCCAATACCGCTACTCTTCCGTTTATGGTGACTAGACCGTCCTCTATCATGCGATCCGCAGCCCTTCTAGATGCTACACCCGCTTCACCGATGAATTTATTCAGACGCACTCCCTCGGGATTTTCTCCGATATCACTCATGTTTCTCCTATAAACCGATACTAATATTAATTTATCGAAATGACATTGGTGTAAGAGGTGCGAAGATGTCATTATTCAAAAAAAATAAAACAGGACCTGTAATAAAAACTTGGCCATTACAGCTTCATTGGGACACTGAGGATCCGTTCATTTTCGTATCTCATCATTGTGATAACTATCCAAAAGGAAATGCCCAGCAGGCCCCCCCTCTTAAAGAGATCAGCGGAAGAAACCTTGGAAGAGATTACAAAGAAAGATTTGGATTCAGAATGTATAACGGAAAAGTAGTTCCAGGATTTCCATTACATGCACATTGGGGATATGAGACTATCACAATTCCTGAATTGGGATTCATTGATCATTTCGATTGCTTAGGAAACCAAGGAAGATACGGTTTCGGAGACGTTCATTGGCTCACTGCAGGAAGCAGATATCAACACAACGAGATGTATCCTCTCGCGTATTCTGATAAAGAGAATCCGAATGACATCACACAGATAATGATCAACCTTCCTTTGAAAAATAAGGGAACTAAACCTGAATTCAAAATGATGTGGTCTGAAAAAATACCTATTATCAGAGGAGAGGGATATTCTGTAAAGATCATTGCAGGATCATTCAATGGCATTGAAGCACTAGCCCCTAGCGATATATCATGGGCGGCCGACCCCAAACATCACGTTAATATAATGCTGATCAAAATGATACCTAATTCAAAGATTACATTACCTGCGATATCAACTGTTGTTAACAGGAATCTTTACTTCATAACCGGAAACACTATTACAATCGGAAAGGAAACAATAGAGTATTCCAAAAGAATAAAACTTGACGGAAACACAGATATCTGTATCACAAACGGCGATAAGGATTCGACTCTTTGGTTTTTGGAGGGAGAACCTATCAAAGAAAAGACAGTATCATTCGGACCTGTAAACCTAGAAACGGAAAAAGAGGTCAGAATTGCTATAGATACTATCAGAAAAGAAGAATTCAAAAATTGGCCTTGGGATGTCATCGACAAAGCCCAACCTATCGGAACCGAAAGATTCGTCAGATACGCCGACGGAACGGAAGAACATCCTAGCCAATGAATTCAAAAGACCTTTGTCTTCAGATCTTCGTCGTTCTCCATCAAGATCCATTTAAAAGGCTCTGCTGCAGACGATATATCATTTCCCAAAGATGCAATCGTGAAATATCTAACTTTTATAAACGTAGATTTAACGATCTTCACAAAAGATTCCTGACCGTATTTATTAAGAAATTCCTCGGGAGAACTTTCTGCGTTAACAATAGAACTTACGCGAGGATTGTCCATCTTTGTAAAAACAATTGCCATTGGAACAGTCACCTGCACTGAAGGCCCATATCCATTAATCTCGGTGAACATACTATAAAATGCCTCAAATGTATTTGTAGGTGATGTCTTGCTAGCCTTAGAGGGCGAATTCGAATTGAATAGCGCATATACTTCTAACGGATCTATCGCAAACACGATTCCGTCGTTGTATTTGTAATACTCCTCGAATAATATCTTTTCACTATCTGGTTCGAACTCCAATCCAGAGATATCGTTGAAAATTATCTCCTTCTCTGGAAACTCTCTTGATCTTATGAAAAGACACTGAGAATCTAATTCTCCCGTAACTGTAGGGGCAACCGTATCCTTTGCACGCTGAATATTAAGAGAAATAGAACTAGAAACAGGCTCAGTGGTTATGCCTTTTGATTTTGCAACAGCAGATATACTTTCCACTGCGGACAACATCATGGTCGTCTTTCCGGAACCTGACGCTCCGACCATGGAGAATGTCAACGGTTTTGCTTCGTGAGTCTGTATCTCCTCCTTGCAGTAAGGACAGACAATTTTTAGTTTACCTCTTGCGCCATCAACGTTAGTACAAGGTATTGTATGTCCTTTGTTGCAGGTATGCATTGACACACCATGAACATCCGGGACTGGATAATCGATTACAAGACCACATCTACATTTGACCTTGGGCTGATAGAAATTCCTCTTACATTTAGGACAGACTGCATACTGTGTCACTTTCTTGTATATCGCATCATCCTTAGAAAATGCTGATTTGATCCGTGCTCCCATAATACCTTTCGCAATCAGGAATATTATCAACAGCACTATATCCATCAGTATCGCGAATGGAATGATAAAGGGTATCAGAATAATAGGAATAATCACCGGAATCTTCTTGAACCTCCATGTTACAACGAAAATATTCCACGGCATCACGATACACTTAAGAATAGATCTAGGGCGCGATGTGAACAGATATTCCTGTGGATTAGATTCTTCTCCAGCAAATTCTCTAGATGGCTTTGAAACACATCCTGCAATAACAAGAATGAAACCTACTGCAACGAATATCAGAATAGCATATTCTTTGCCTACAAATTCAGATATCAAATTCGTATAATTAACGATGACCTTATTGTATGACTCAATCATCATGGGAATATACTTTGAAAGATCGAGGTACGCAAGATCAAATGAACCTTCGATCAATTCGATTGGATTAAATAAACACAATGAAAACTCAGAATTATCAATGATATACTTTGCAGTGTAAAAAAAACATAATGCCGAGTATATAACAGCTATCCCCAAAATAATTCCCATTAATTTCTTATTGGTTTTATTCAATCCACATCCCCAAACCTACATGCTTAATGGAAGATATAATCATTTTTAGAGAACAACAATATAAAGTCTGAATAACTTACATTGTTACATGGTAAAACAGGTTAACGCAGCTCACATACTTGTGAAAACTGAACAGGAAGCAAAAGATATCAAAGGAAAACTTACGAATGGCGAGAAATTCACAGACCTTGCAAAAAAATATTCTACATGCCCTTCTGGAAAGAAAGGCGGAGACCTCGGATGGTTCGGCAAGGGGCAAATGGTCGCTCCTTTTGAGAACGCAGCATTCAACGCCAAGAAAGGAGACGTGATCGGACCTGTAAAAACAGAATTCGGTTATCACATAATCTTGGTTAAAGATCAGAAATAAACGGGTGATACATATGGGATTCTTCAGCAAAAAAAAGAAAGATGAACCGATTATAGAAGAAAAAGGTTCTTCAGGAATTTGTGTGGAAACGTTTGGATAAGCTCTTCACGAAAGCATCTTTATTGGGTCCCGCAGCGGTCCTCCGGACCCTGCCGGACCGGAAAGGTATTGTGAGGTGTGCGTCAGGTCGATGGATCGACCTTCCTTCACCTCACCCCGCGACAGCTCGCGCTGTCTCGAAGAAGACACGCTCATACCAAGAAGTCCGGATATCAGATATCCAGACGTCCGTGCCTGAAGAAGATCATCGTCATGAAGTTCTGCGTATTAGGATAGCCGCGACCGATACGTTTCGTTGTCTGTATCATCCCGTTCAGTCCTTCCAGGAATCCGTTGCTCATCTTATGGATGTACCAATTCAATATCCTGTGGAAATGCCTGGATACCGTTCTGCCGACAGCTTTCATCGGTGCTTCTCCCTTGCTGTCCACCCATGAAAGCCATTGCTTCACATGTTCGGATGCCGCCGAGATATCGGGATAATCATACAATTGGATAAGCGATTCCTTCATCTCGTACGCCAGACCCAGCACGGAGTTGTCATTCTTGATGTCGAATATCTTCCGTTTGTCGTCATCGGAAAGGTCCTTTCCGTTCTTCATCAGTTTGAATCTCATCCACTTGTGCCTGGAACCGTTCATCTGATTTTTCGAACGAATTTTGTCCAACGCGTCGTTCACCATCTTCACCAGGTGGAATCTGTCGTACACGATATCCGCTCTGGGCAGATGCTCGTTGATGCCTGAAAGGAACGACCTGCTGAAATCGCAGCTCACCAGCTTTATCCTGGACGGATCGCCGTTGTGTGCTATCAACCAATCGGAGAACGATCTCAGAGAATCGGAACCCTTGCCCTCGGTCATGAATATTATTCCTTTGGTATCAGCATCCGCGATCACGGTGATGTATCTGTGTCCGCGTTTGCATGACGTCTCATCCAGAAGTATGTTCCTCACATTGGAAAGATCCATTCTGTCCAACGACCTTTGCACATGATATCTCAATATGCCTTCCAGCACCCATGTTCCCACGTGCATGAACTCCGCCGCTTTCGTCAACGGCATCCGTTGCATCAGCGACATCGCCCGTCGCTCGAAACTCTCCGTGAATGATATGTTCTCCCGTGCCCACGGCACAGCTATCTGCTTCACACCGCATTTCGGACATTCGCATCTGGGTATCTTGGCGGTGATGAAACATTCGGCATCCCTGACATCGGAATCCCTCCATGTCCTCTGCACCCGGTCGTGAACCTTGCATCTCTTTCCGCAGACAGGACATTCGACAAGGGCTTTTGCCCTTGTCGACAGGTATATGTCCACTCGTTCGGGCGTGGCCTCCACGTTCTCAACGAACCAAGGTTCCTCCAATTTCAAAAGGGTGGTGAATATCTTATTCGCATCAGGCCCCAACATATTCTCGATATCAACAACAAAGGATAAATCAGATTCTCAAATCCACACGATTTCTCGGAGAGCCAAGAAAAACCAATAGAGACAGAAAAAGAAACACCTGTAACCAAAAAAGAAACTATTACAGAACCAATCAAAAAAACAGAATCAAAAAACAAAGTTTGGCATATTACTAAACGTGCAGAGGACGGACGCTGGCAAGTAAAAGCAGAAGGAGCTTCTAAAGCAACAAAACTATTCCGTACCAAGGCAGAAGCCGAAGAGTACGTCAAAACCCTCGTAAATAACAATGAAGGTTCTAGAGTCGTTCCTCATAAAAAAGATGGCAAATACCAGAAAAAATAATCTGGATACAGAACTTCAAAAGGATTTGCAAACAATATAAATAAATGCAACGGGGGTTGCATTCGTTTACATTCTACTACACTTCAATATTTTAGATACGTCCTTCTTTCATTCCTCTCGAAGTATCCCCTGCAAAAAAATAAAATCTTCCGATTACGCATATTAAATTACATAATGAGAATTTTAATACTGTGAATTCCTAATACTCATATGAGTTTCATACTCGATAAGCCCATGATTGTTCGTATCGTACCAGTATTATATGCGATACTAGGCGTATTCATGTTATATGTTGCCGCGATAAATATTTCTGATTCTTGGTTTGCCGTAATTAGTATTTCTATTGGAATATTATGTCTCATATGTCTTTATTTGATACAATCAAGAAAATGGTATGCTTGGCATGTTTCTATGGCCTCATTCGTTATTTTCGCCATTTATATAATTATCGTATATTTGGAGACATCGAACACATCATGGTTACTCTTCCTACTAATAGATCTAATGATTATTTTATCATGGGCCGTTAAGTTTACCAGACAGTATTTTGATGCTGTTGCTTAAAAACTTTATAAAACATTTTTATTTTTTATCATTGTTGCATTTTAAATATTTTACTAAATCCATATAGTTATGTGTATTTATGTCGACAATATTATAGATTCAATAGATGTTTGTATGTAAAATTATCTACAATATAGACATTTGTCTAAAAATGTATTAATATGAATATATTCATTGAAATATTGGTGACAAATATTGTTATCTACATACGCGCTTCAAATTGCCGATGTAGCCTCTTACAGTGCTACAGACACCATATGGGTGTTGGTTACGGCAGCCCTAGTATTCTTCATGCAACCAGGTTTCGCAATGGTCGAAGCTGGTTTCACAAGAGCTAAAAATGCAGGAAATATCGCAATGAAGAACATGCTGGATATGTGTTTTTCAACGGCAGCATTCATTATAATTGGATTCAGTTTTGCATTTGGAACTGATATCGGAGGATTCATAGGTACTCCTTCTTTATTCATTTCAAATTTCAATTATGACGGCACTATTTCAGTCGGAGCATTCATTATCTTCGAACTTGTGTTTGCCGGAACTGCGACAACAATCGTATCTGGAGGTATGGCAGAACGTACTAAGTTCAGCTCATATTGTATATATTCCATCATAATGTGCGCTCTCGTCTATCCAGTGGTCGTACACTGGGTTTGGAGTTCAGACGGATGGTTGTACACTGCAGGATACATTGATTTCGCAGGATCTACAGTTGTCCACATGGTAGGAGGTCTGACTGCATTACTCGGTGCATGGTTCCTCGGACCACGTATCGGAAAATACAACAAGGATGGCAGTGCAAATGCCATTCGCGGACATAATCTCACTATCGCCACATTAGGTGTTTTCATACTCTGGTTCGGATGGTTCGGATTCAATGGAGGTTCCACACTTGCAATATCTGATTATGCCATGGGAGAATTAGCTGGTCAGATTATCATTAATACTTGTCTTGCGGCCGCGTTTGGTACAATAGCCGCTATGTGCTACACTTGGATCAAATTCGGACACCCTGATCTCACTTACACATTGAATGGATGTTTAGCGGGTTTAGTAGGTATCACTGCCGGATGTGCAGCTGTCGATTTCTATGGATCTATCGCAATAGGTGTCATTTGTGGTGTAGCTGTTGTGATAATCGCAGAATTCATTGATAAGAAGGTAAAGATCGATGATCCAGTCGGTGCATTTGCAGTACACGGTGCATGTGGTGCTATCGGTACACTCTTGGTTGGTGTATTTGCAACAGAAAGCGGTATTTTATACGGCGGAAATTTACATCAGATAGGAGTACAGTTGATGGGTATTGCATCCATAGCGGTCTGGGTACTCGCCATCATGGGAGTAGTATTCTTTGTTATAAAGCATACCGTCGGCCTGCGTGTTACCGCAGAACAGGAAATATCGGGTCTGGATATCTCCGAACACGGTTTAGTCAATGCATATTCGGGCATGATGCCTGATCTACACATGATCACCAATGTACCTGAAAAGACAGATACACAGATGTATAAGGAAACAGAAGCTGTCACAGGTGTTGCGGTAGAAGATTACTCTATTCCCGATAAGACTGCCCTGAAGAAGATAGTTGTCATTACCAGAAGAGAGAATGTTGACATTCTTATGAAGAAACTCAATGAATTGGGAATCGGAGGAATGACTGTCACAATGGTAGATGGATACGGAGCTCAGAAAGGACAGACATCCATGTATCGTGGTGTCAAGGTAGAGAGCAAACTTCTCCTTAAGGTAAAAGTGGAAGTGGTCATCGGTGACATACCTGTAGATAAGCTCATCGATACTATCAGAGAGACTTTGTACACAGGACAGATCGGAGACGGTAAGATCTTCGTATACAGTGTCCTCGAAGCTGTCAGAGTCAGAACCGGAGAGACGGGCCTGAACGCTGTTAAGCCGGAGGAAATGCCAGAATGATTTAAAAAATCATTTTAGATTTCAAAACCTAATAGGTGGAAAAATAACGACCTTCGAGAAATCATAGTGATACTATGATTTTTTGAAGAGGATCGATCACTTTCCACTGTTTTTAATTATCTTTGCTTTTACAATCTGTATATAACTTAAACTAGACAGATATTTTCAAAATAATGTAGGACTTTACTAGTTATTTTTCATTCTTTTCTTACTATGCAACAACGATTTTCTACACATTATCGAGGACGTTGGTATTTGATGCACCAAATCTCACAATTATATGCTCTTAGAACACACATTATAGTTAAATATCATAATTGGTGAACCTATCTATAAAAATAGAAATTATAAATAACTTCGAATCGGACCAATATCTTAAATCATGCACTATTTGAAAGATGGAATAAAATAGTGGGCCCGAAGAGATTCGAACTCTTGACCTCCCGGTTATCAGCCGGGCGCTCCAGCCAGTCTAAGCTACGGGCCCCTGTACTTCCTCGAATAAGGATATACCATATAAATCTTACCTTTACGTACCTGTATATTATGTCCCAAATACAACTTCAAGGCAGAGAAACTCAAATAACTGCATATGCTATCTCCCCTTTATGGTCCCGACATATGAGGAAACGGAGTTCATCATCCCACGCATTGCATTCCATGCACTTCTCTTTATTCTCATTTCAACCGATGCATTCATACTTATCTGTACACAACTGAATATCGGCACCGATATGTGGATGTTCTATATCACGACCGTTATATTCGCCGTTATTATTCTGATCTTCTATTTCATAAGATTGAAAATCGTGATAGAAAATGATGTTATTACCATAAAATACCTGAAAAAATATATTATTCCGTTTTCAGACATTATAGATTTCAAAATCGGGGATGTTAACATAATCAAGAATTACAGTGGATGGGGGCTCAAGAACATCAAGTTCAAAAATTTCATATGTAACGGATACGAGAACGGCATATCGCTTAAAGTCATGGGAAGAAAAATATTCACATTCTCAACATCTGACCCTGATCACCTTGCAACATTACTTCCTAAGAAATGAGAATGATTATTGCACAACGGTTTTAATAACTGCTAACTGCATGGGCTGATTAATGCAGGGAACATTTCATTGGTTGAGAATTCAGACATTCTGTTACGCTACTGAGAAAGAAGAACTTATTCACGATACTATGGCTGAACTTATCGGTAATGACGAATTCGATTGTGATGTCAGCGAGAGTGAACATGGGAACCGTCTGATCGTCTTCAAAAAGGAAATGACCAAACAAAAAGAATTCGTTCCTTTATTCACAAATCTCGGAAAATCGGTAGCTGATAAAATCATATCCGATATCGACAGAAGGATCGATGATGACTGTGTGTTCTATCTTCGCTTGGATAAACAGAAAGCAGTACAAGGCGAGTATAAAGTCGCCCATCACGGCGATGTCATATCAATAACCGGAAAGGTGGCATCACACCCCGCTAAGAAGGAGATCGCAGTAAAGAACATGATAGAGTTCCTTAACTCTCTTACTTTCACTGAGAATTGATTCTTTCCATGGTAGAATGGGGGATAAACTTAGCCTCCCTGATGCGGCGACCCTTCATGGACTTCACGACAATAGTTACATTGTCCAATTCTATACTGTCTCCCTCCTTGGGGATTCTCTCTGATTTATGATGAATGAATCCGCTCACGCTATATGTATCCAGATCCTCACCTGGATTGAATTCTAACTTGAGTTCTTTCATTACATCGAATATATTAGCTTCCCCCAATACAGTATAGCTGGCATCTTTCTCTTTCACGACAGGATACTTGACCTCGTCGTTCTCGTCCCATATATCTCCGACCAATTCTTCCAGAATATCCTCCATACAGACTATACCGACTGTTCCTCCGAAATTATCCAACACTATGGCCATATGGATCTTGGTCTTCTGAAGATCTGTCAACAATGTTGCAATACTTGTGTTACCAGGAACGAACTTGACGGGCCTGATGATATCTGTAAGCTTGAAATCCTCATTATTTATGTATCTCGAATAAAAATCCTTTGAATAAATCGCACCGACGATACGGTCGATGGTGCCATCGTAAACTGGTATCCTTGAATATTCCGAATCGATGAATAAAGACTTCATATCCTCTATATCTGTCCTTACATCCACTGCAGTGATATCTGCTCTAGGGGTGAATATCTCTGAAGCCTTGATATCATCAAATTGAATGGCAGACTTAATGAGTTCACTTTCCCTCTTCTCAATAGTCCCTTCCTCCTCGATCTCATCTATCATTACATAAAGCTCATCCTCAGTAAGTGTGAACGTCTCCGCAGAATCGTCTTGTACACTCTTCGATATAATATGCGTGAATTTCAGGAACATCCATATGATTGGTGCGATGATGACCATTGCTACCTGCAAAGATGACGCGAACTTCAGCGCATAACGCTCGGAATTCCTCTTTGCAAGTGTTTTGGGAGTTATTTCTCCGAATATCAGCAATACTGTGACCATGAATATCGTTGCGTATATCACACCCATGGTTGCTCCGAAGAACTCCGTGAACAACATCGTACACAATGTGGACGATGTTACATTCACTATGTTATTGCCTATCAAAATTGTTGTAAGTATCTTATCAAAATTCTCGTAATTATCCAATGCCTTGACGGCATTCTTATTTCCTTCATTCACAAGATTCTTGACCTTGACCGGATTTAAACTAGAATATGCCGTCTCAGATGCCGAAAAATAAGCCGATAAACTGATAAGACCGACCAAAACGAATATTGTGGTGTATAATAGAATTGAATCCATTTAACATCCCAACCCCAACGAACTAAACTGCACTTTACATTCCCGACCATCAGTAATGTTCTGATGTTAAGAAATATAACGGACTAAGATTTAACTGTTGTGAAAACAAGACGGAAGTAGAAAAATTAGAAGCATGATATTTTAAGATCACACCTCTAAAAATACAATAAAAGGTTTATTTAAAGTTAATAGTCTCAAATTCCCATAGAAGATCTAACTTCTGAAGACAAGCTTGCAAAGAGCGCATAAACATATACGAAAATCATACATATTGAGGATAACGCTGGAATCAGCTGCACATCGCCAATGTTCGAAATTGCTGAAATGATCGTAAGAATTGCTTCGATAAACAGAACAATAACTAACAATATCCAAACGATTTCACTAATTGCGTTCTTATTTGCTCCACTGATCTTTTCTGCGACCCAGAAAAGAATAAGAGCAACAATGATCTGAACAATCGCAGTTAAAATTGCGCTTCCGATGCTGTTACTATTAATATAATCTCCTGCTGCAACGAATATTGCTGCAAGAATCGTTGCACTTGCGATGGCATATACGAGTCCTGATAGGATAGCAACTTTATCGTTAGATCCCATACGAACTTTAAGTCCGAATCCTAAGATAATGAGGCCAAATATGATTCTTCCTATTGATATGACAAGCACTGAATTGCTATAGTTTGTGCAAATATCCACAATCGGGAATATCACACTGATAAGACCTACGATAATTAATGCAAGTCCGACTTTTCTATTGTCGTTGAAAAATGACATGAATGAGAATATTGATTGAAAGCTTATTAATATTTCACCTATCACAACAAAAGTATAGTGTGCATGAATCAGACGTTCTCATATTGGTTTTCAAAAGGGTTTTCTTTATTTTTAAATATAATATTGTATATGACCTATTTGGAGCGCGCGCAATGGCAGTAGAATTCAAATACGAAGTTGTGGAAAGGATCGCAGTCCTTTCTGAATCATCAAAAGGATGGACAAAAGAATTAAACCTCATCAGCTGGAATGACAGGGAAGCCAAATACGATATCAGGGAATGGTCACCTGACGGAACCAAAATGGGAAAAGGTATCACTCTTTCTGATGAAGAGACACATGTTCTTAAAAAAGCTCTTGAAGGCAGAGATATCTGAATTGTGAGCACGACTCACACTAAATTCCTTCCAATAATCTCATTTTATATCTAATATGAATGAATTAAGTTGCATATATTCTAACCACATTACACTCTGTACCAAAACCTTTTTAAATAGGTTGACGTCTATTACATGATAGGCATTCGAAGATATTGCTCCTAATCCGTCGTAAGAAAGATAAAGGTAGTGTATTGGGAATACCCAACTAAATAAGAGGAATTAAAAATGGCCTACGGAAACGGAGGAAACAGGAATTACAGGGACAGGGATCAGCCTAGGGAGTTTTTCAAAGCTACCTGTTCAGATTGCGGAAACGAATGCGAAGTACCTTTTAAACCCACACAGGGACGCCCAGTGTACTGCAGAGATTGTTTCAAGAAACATCAGCCAGAAGACCGTGGCGACAGCAGGCGCAGATTTTAAATCTGTTGCTTGAGTTTACAATCGAATAAAGTTAATTCAAAACTTTTTAACTTGATTCCAAGAGATCACTTTTTTGATCTTTTGGAATTATCCAGCATTTCTTTCATGTCTAACTGATAAAACATGTTCAAAATCGCCCATGCGACCATTAGTATAGATATGCCGATTATTAAAATTATAATTCCGCCTATCTTGTTCACAGTCATTGCCAGAACGAGACCTAAACATACCAAAGTTACACCAGATAGCATAACCCATGTGTTTCTACTCCTTTCTTTGTCAAAAGACATTTAAAAGGACCACCGGAATTAAATAATCCTCGTTCCTGCCAACTCTCCGACACCTTCATCATATACAGAACAAACTCTGAACGCCCACAATTCATAAGCGAACATGTTCATCTTATTAAGATGTTGATTCATCTTCTCAAGAATAGGACCTTCTGTGATCCTCCCAACAGCTTCTGCCTGAATGCCATAAGCCTCACGTCCCAACCATGCCAAAAACTCTACTTTACGATTCGTCTCCAAATTCTTACAAGTAGTATACATATTGACCTTTCCAACAGCAATCGTCTCAGGATCTATAACAATGAGACTTCCACAGACAATAGAATGAGGCTGTCCATCAGCCGATACAGTCGACATAACCTTATGTGTTTCTGGGCGAATAAGCATATCCATGACTATCGGCAACATTTGTACCATTATTTACACCAACTTGAAGTGCATATACAAAGAGATTAATTAATTATTGCAAAAAAAGAAAGAAGTTTGAAAGATTTGAACTGATCTTCAATGGGATATCAAGCCAATTTTGTACCAGCCTTTGGCGATGCACTCTGATCAAAGACAGCTTCGACAGTGAATATCCAAATCGCTGCAGCATGCATATGCATGGTTTCAAGAACCTTATTCATTCCGTCGAGTTCCGGACCCTTATCCAATCTCGCCTTAACTTTACAGTTGATCTCATACGCTTCCGTACCGGATGTGATGAGGAAAGCTGCTTCTTCATTCTCTTTGAGGTTTTTACTTGATACTTTCATCAAAACCTCTCCGATGACCATTGTGTTTGGTGCAGGAGACATGATTGTTCCCGCAATGATCGCATGAGGCATACCTTTTTTAGAGGATGTTACAAGAGCCTTCACAGTTCCCTCTTTATTCATAAGTTCGATGACGTTTGCTGGAATGTTTACCATTTTAACACCTAGTCCACTAAAACCACTTACCAATATAAGTTACAGTTAGTTACATAGTAGTTACTAACACATTAAATCCGAATAAAGGAGATAAGAACTTATTCCTCTTCGGTCTTCTTTTTAACGTTATATATAAGCAATGCTGCCAGATAAACTGCCATTACTCCGATGAATATGTAATATTCTTCTACGATGAAAGTCATGGTAACAGAACCGAGTATCGTGTATCAATATTTATTCATTATGTATTCTGTTGCTATGATAACAATGAAAATGCCCAAAAAATATAGTGGATTTTTCTATTTACTTAATTCGTAACATTCATACGAATATCGCATATCTTATGTAAAATGTTGAATTAAATTAAAGATTTCCAGCTAAAAAACACAATTTATTCTATTTTTTCATAAGACAACATTTTATATGGAAAAACTATAACGCAGTTGAAATGTGCTATGATGTCATCATAATAGGTGCAGGTCCAGGTGGACTTACTGCAGGGATCTATGCCAGATCCAAGATGATGAATACTCTCATCTTGGAAGCTGGACGCGTAGGCGGACAGATGACCGCTCTGTACCCCGAAAAGGGAATACATAACTATCCAGGATATGAATCGGTTCAAGCACGTAAACTTTCTGACAAGTTATACGCCCAGGCAGAGTCTATGGGATGTGAAGTGAGAGAGAATGAGAAGGTCAACGAGATCAATGATGGCGATGAGGAACTCATAGTAGTCAGTACAAAGAATACCTATCATGCCAAATCCGTTGTCATCGCTATCGGAATGGGCAACTTCCATCCAAAGAAGATGGGGTGCCCCGGAGAAAATGAACTAGAAAACAAAGGCGTGACATATATCATGCCTGTAAAAGAAGAACTCGTAGGAAAAAACGTCGTAATGTTCGGAGGTGGAAACAGCGCCATTGAAATGGCACTTATTGCAGATTCTGTTACAGATACCACCATAGTGCACCGTAAAGGCGAATTTAGAGCCGATGAATCCAACGTTGAGAGTCTCAAAAAAAGTAACATCAAAACTATCATGAATGCTAACGTCATATCATTCAATGGTACAGATCACATTAAGAGCATAACTGTTGATCAGGCAGGGAATAAGTTCGATATCCATGCAGATCTTGCTGTGATAAACATCGGAATCGATGCAAACCTAGATGATATTAAAAAATGGAATCTTGAACTCACTCCCGATGGTCTTGTAAAAGTAGATAACAGCATGAGCACGAATCGTCATGGTATATTTGCATGTGGAGATGTAGTTGACTACCCTGGAAAGTACAAACAGATTATTACAGCCTGCGGAGAGGCCGCAACAGCTGTTATTATGGCATACAAATTCGTCAAAAAACCGTATTGGGCGTAAAATTCTTGTACGGCATACTTTTCAAACCATAATATCAACAACCCACTTTACTCAGTTGTATCTCACTATCCACATAGATTGATCTGCTAGCATATTATAGCCAAAATTATATGCAATTAATAAACCACAATTCATAGGTATGCTGTATCAAGACCAACTCATCCATACAAACCGAATTTTACAAAGTTATCATAAAATAAAAGATAATTCGACAGGATCGACCTGCCGAATATAGTTTAAAAAACAAATAATATCTGTTTACTCTACAATTGCCGCTGAAGGACACTCGTCGATACATGCTCCGCAGTCAACGCATTTGTTTGCGTCGATAACCGCAACATCATCGACTGTGATCGCGTCCTGAGGGCAAACATCGGCACATGCTCCGCATGCGACACACTCTGCTGCTATAATCTTAGGCATTTTTTTTCACCTGTTGGACATGAATTGGATAATATGATATTTGAACATTTCCAATAACTCCAAATTATCAATATTATCTACAATACAGATTGTGTAGATCTTGTCCTCTGATTCATAACGAGTAAAAACAAGACATTTGAATCATGCAATAGAAAATAAAGAAAATAAATCGGCAGGATCGACCTGCCAAGTATAGTTTAAGAAATAGATAATATCTATTTACTCTACAATCGCAGATGAAGGGCACGCATCGATACATGCTCCGCAGTCAACGCATTTGTTTGCATCGATAACCGCTATGTCATCGACTGTAATCGCATCTTCGGGACAAACATCAACACATGCTCCGCATGCGACACACTCTGCTGCTATTATTTTGGGCATTTTTTCACCTGTTGAACATGAATTGAGGAATATTATATTTGAAAGTTTCCAACGAATCAGTTACATTATTAAATGAAATAAAGGACATGGAAAACTAAATCCGTCAGTTTGATCTCCGATTTCAAATTTATACTTTAAAGGCAATGACATTGACATGGATTATCTTAACGGTTCTATACTCACAAAGGATGGATTCATCGAAGGATATGTGTGCGTAGAAAACAATAAGATATCCGAAATAGGGTCTGGAAAATGTCCGGAAATACCTATCGCAGAAGGAATCATATTACCATTGATGGTCAATGCTCACACCCATTGTGCAGATTCAAATGTAAAAATAACACCGGGAATGTCAATAGAAGAGCTCGTAGCACCTCCAAACGGATTGAAACACCAGTATCTAAAAAATGCAACCGACTCTGAATTGAAAGAATCTATGAAAACCTATGCGAAAAACTCATATGCCAATGGTATCGAAACATTCATAGATTTCAGAGAAGGCGGAGAGAAAGGTTGCCGCTTACTTAGAGAAGCAGTACCTGATGCAACTATTCTGGGACGTCCTGTATCACCAGAATATGATTCCAATGAGATAGATCTTATATTAAAAACAGCAGACGGGATAGGAATATCCAGCATATCTGACATGGATGTAAATTATATAGAGAACATAGCTGATCAAGTACGTAAAGCGAAGAAAATATTTGCGATACATGTAAGCGAAAGGATCCGCGAAGATATCGACACAGTACTTTCCATGGACCCTACGTTCGTAGTTCACATGGTAGAAGCAACAGACAGTGACCTTTTGAAGTGTGCAGAAGCAGAAGTCCCTGTTGCTGTATGCACTACCTCCAACATGTATTTCAAAAAGATCCCACCGATCAACAGAATGATTGAATGCGGCATAGACGTGGCTATCGGCACAGATAATGCTATGCTTTGCGGCCCAGACCTTCGTTCCGAAGCTTCTGTATTCTCGAATGTACTCGTATCACAGGGCGGTAACTCAAATTACGTATGGAAGGCCATGATAAATAATGGAAGAAAATTATTATATCATCAAAGCAAGATATATCTGAAAGTCGGAATGGATGCTAACTTATCTGTCATGCCTTGTTCAAACACACATGATCTGAACAATATGTTATCCGATAACAGAAAGATATTCAGATATGAAAAAACCCTGAAGGTATAAAATGAATTTCCAAAACATACTAATCCCAACAGATGGGAGTGAATCTATAAAGTTTGCAGTTGAAAAAGGATTAAATTTAGCTAAGATCTCGGGTGGAAAGGTCACTGCACTTTATGTCCTAGATCAATCAGTATATTCTAACATGCCCATGGACACGGCTGTTGTGAACATCTATGAAACTCTCGAAAAAGAAGGCGAAGAGGCCACAGATTATGTTGCCAAAGAAGGAGCCAAGATGGGAATCACCGTTGAAAAAAAGGTCCTTGAAGGAGCCCCTTCCAAAACGATCCTCAATATTTCTGAAAAATACGACATAATAGTCATGGGAACCCTTGGAAAAAAAGGAATGACCAAAGTACTTATGGGAAGTGTGGCAGAGAAGATCATTGAGAATGCTACCTGTCCCGTCATGATAGTAAGAGCTAACGAATGATGAAGATACGGCCGTTCAAAGATCGATTTTTATAACAAGCCCTTAAGAACAATAAAAGGATAACCATACACAAAGGAAGTGAGTCAAATGAGCTTCAAGAATATTCTGATACCGGTTGATGGCAACGAATTGACCAACGCAGCTATAGACCAAGGAGTAGCCTTAGCAAAATTAGCAAATGGAAAGATAACAGCATTATATGTTGTTGAATCCAAGAAAAAACTCACTTCTGCACTCTCTGCAACCGAGTACATCCTTGAAAAATGTAAAGATGAAGGTGTAGAAGTAACAGAACTTATTGAGAATGGTATACCCGCACAGGTCATTCTCAAAAAATCATCAGATTATGATGTGATCGTCATGGGCACAGCAGGCAAAAAAGGTATGACAAAACTAATTGTCGGCAGTGTTGCGGAGAGCGTTATAAGAAGCTCTATGTGCCCTGTGATCGTAGTCAGATCCCCTGAGGTAGATTAAACATGAAGACCGTAGCGGACATAATGACCGCAGCCCCGATCGTCGTAGAGGTTCCAGGTAGCCGTAACGACGCAATTAACATGATGGTTAGAAACAAACTCACCGGTCTACCGGTGGTACGTTCATCAGACGGAAAACTGATGGGAATAGTCTCCAGAAGAGACATTTTCAGAAAATTCGATGAAGATCAACTATCCCTCATCATGAAAAAGGGTTGTATCTCCATCGGACCCGACGTAAGTATCGTTGAAGCAGCGAAGATCTTCTCAGAAAAGAGGATTCATAGAATCCCAGTCGTCGAAGGAGGACGCCTTGTCGGAATCATAACACCAACTGATCTTCTGAAAGAAGTCAAAGAAATGAAAACGACGATGACCGCAGAAGAAGCCATAAGAACTACGTGTGTAACTGCATATGAAGACGAACCCCTCGCATACACAGTTACAGCAATGAGGATCAGCGATGTACCTGCGGTGCCCGTACTCGACGCACGCGGAAAACTTGTCGGCATCTTGACAGACCGTGACCTTTTCAGCGATCAAACAAAGGATGCAGAAGCGATGTCCCGTCTCGGTATCGAAGATTCGGAACTTGCAGGGTACAGAAATGTACTCCCATTATTCTATGCTGCAACCGACAAATATCTCTCAGATGACAGAAAGGTCAAAGATTACATGATCAAAGACCCACTCACGGTGTTCAAAAAGACCACTTTGAATGATATTGCACGTATAATGGTACAGAACGACTTCGGTCAGATTCCGGTACATGGTGCCAAAGACGAGATTGTCGGTATGATCTATGATGTAGACGTTCTACGTGCTCTGACAGGTAATGCGGATGAAAACTGAAGTCAATTCAAACGACCTCATGTCCGTCTGCAAGCGCAGAGGATTCATTTGGCCTTCATTCGAGCTTTACGGTGGAGTCGCAGGTATGTACGATTACGGACCTACCGGATTCAGCCTAAGAAATAACATAGTGGAAGTCTGGAGAGATATCTATAAAGGCAGAGAAGGTTTCGTTGAGATCGATTCCGAAACCGTCAATCCAAGAGAAGTCTTCAAAGCTTCTGGGCATGTTGATAATTTCGAAGACCTCATCACATACTGTACAAAATGTCAGGCACCATTCAGAGCCGATCATTTGGTGAAACCGTTCTATGAGAACGCTGACGTATTATCAGCTTCCGATCTTGAAAAAGCATTTATCGAACACGGAGTGGTGTGTCCAGAATGCGGCGGAAAACTCGGGCCCGTAGAAGAATTCAATTTAATGTTCAAAACCACGATCGGACCTGGCTCCGCACGTATCGGATATCTCAGACCTGAGACCGCTCAAGGTATCTTCGTGAACTTCCTGAATCTTTACAGATACAATCGGGAAAAACTCCCAATGGGTGTCATTCAAACAGGAAGAGGATACAGAAATGAGATCGCTCCCCGCCAAGGAATGATCAGAATGAGAGAGTTCAATATGATGGAAGTAGAACTCTTCGTGGATCCGGAAGACAAAGATTGGGTAAGATTCAAAGATATTGAGAATGACATCCTCACACTCGTTCCGAACACAGGTGACGAAACAGTTACCATGAGCGTAAAAGAAGCTGTTGACAAGAAGATCATCGCAAATCGCGTTCTAGCATACTTTGTAAATACAACCAGACAACTTCTAACAAGACTCGGAATAAATCCCGAAAAACTCAGATTCAGACAACACCTCAAAGATGAAATGGCCCACTATGCGGCAGATTGCTGGGATGCTGAAGTTCTTCTGTCGTACGGATGGACAGAAATCACTGGTATCGCAGATCGCGGATGCTGGGATCTCTCACGTCATGCAGAATTCTCGGGAACAGAACTAACACATTTCAAGAAATTTGATGAGCCTAAAGAAATGGAAGTTACCAAGATCATAGCGAAGCACAAGGCTCTCGGACCTAAATTCAAAGGAAAGGCCAAAGACATCTCCGCTGCAATGGAATCCAAAACACCAGGGGACATTAAAAATGGAAATCTCACAGTAAACATAGACGGCGAAGACATCATCCTCACTGACGAATTCTTCGAAATAGCAACTGTGAATGAAAAGGTCTCAGGAGAACGTGTTGTTCCTCATGTTATCGAACCTTCACACGGACTTGACAGAATATTCTATTCCATCTTAGAACACGCATACGTATTCGATGAAGAAAAAGGATATGCCGTGCTTAGGCTGAAACCCGAAGTCGCACCTATCAAAGTAGGAGTATTCCCCCTTATGGAAAAAGACGGCCTCGATGTCTTAGCAAAACAGATCTACGAGAAAGTACACACACCCAGGATCGAAGCATACTACGACGGCGCGGGTACCATCGGAAAGAGATACGCCCGCATGGATGAAATCGGAACACCTTGGTGCATAACAGTTGATTATGAAGCATTCGAAGGAAAGGATGCGGGAACAGTCACTATAAGAGATCGCGACTCGAGCCAACAGAAAAGAATTCCGATCGATTCAGTACCTTCTGTCATAGACTCGTTATTGACTGGAAAGCCATTCAGCGATCTTTGAGATAATCTATTTAATACCTTTGCGATAAACGAAGGATTCTAAACCTTTTTCTTCTTATAATTTAATCATATGGTAAATCTATCTGATTTTTTCCATAAAGAGGGAGTAAGTAGACAATCCTTTATATGTCCAGTAAGGTGATAGTTGTTCCGAGGTGTAAATTTTGGGAGTTAAGGACCTAGAAGATTTAAAGAAAATATCAATGCTTAGATCCCAGATCGACGGTATTACCGTCGGAGAGATTTTGATCACCGATTTCCCGTCTGTAAAGTCGGAAGATAAAATGTCAGACGTTCTGTCTGTCATGCGTGATTCAGGATTTCAGGAAATCCCGATCGTAGATGAGGGAAACTATGTCGGTATGGTAAGCTACGGCTCAATATTGAGGAAAAGAAGTGTAACACCTGATACAAAGGTCAAGAACCTCGTTCGTAATCTGCCAACACTGACAACATCTACAGAAATAACGAAAATCGCAGAACTCATGGTTATGAACAACTGCAGGCAACTCGCAGTTCTCAACGGCAAAAAGGTCTTGGGTATCGTATCCAGAACAGGATTGACAAAAATCGCTGCCAGAATGAAGGCACTAAAAGATATCAGAGTGTGGGAGATCATGACCACACCCGTTGAGTTCCTCAGAGAAAACGCAATGCTGGATGATGCTCTAGATATTATGAGGAGGCTGGACATAAGAACGGTTCCCGTCGTTAATAACGCAGATAAGATCATCGGTATTGTAGGAATGAAAGAGATCATCGACAACTATTGGAAATCCGAAAACAAGATCTTCGGAGATTTCGAAAAGAGCTCAAAAGCTCAGATATTGATTGAATCCGTATGTTCAACAACCGTTGTAACAACAGACTGGGGAAGTGATATGGGAACCGCAGCACAGATAATGGAAGATGGACGTTTCTCAACATTACCTGTGGTTGACGGTGAAGAGCTCGTCGGAATCATAACAGAGTATGATATCATCGAACTTATCAACGCGTGCAGAGACAGAGACGCTCTATTCGTCCAAATTAGCGGACTTGAAGAAGATGACAAAGAATATGCTGAATCGATGTATTCAGATATCGCATCAGAGATCACAAAGATCTCCAAGATATACAAACCAGAATCGCTCATCATGCATGTATCTAGATACAATGAAAGCGGAGAAAGAAAGAAATACAGCATTATAGGAAAAATGTTCATCGATGGAACAACAATAAATGCTAAAGAAGTCGGATGGGACTTAATTCAGACGAATGCAGCCCTTATTAAAAAGATCGGCGACATGGTCGTCAATATGAAAGAGACCAGAACCACTTTCCGTAGAAGAAAAAAATAAACTTCGGGGGATAATCCCCCTTAACTTTGTTTATTATATAAGTTGCGGTCTTTAAAAACCGTATTTTAAAGAACAACCTTTTTTAATCCCTTTTTAATGTCAGTATTGTTTGACATGTCACAATACGACTCAGCTTCTATCGAGAAACATTGGCAGGAAATGTGGAAAACGGAAGAAATATATCGTTTCGACCCTAAATCCGATAAACCTGTATTCAGCATAGATAACCCACCCAGATATACATCTGGACCTCTTCATCTCGGTCACGCGACCGGATACTCTTTGATCGATTTTGCAGCCCGTTATAAAAGAATGGCTGGACACAATGTATTCTTCCCATTATGCTTTGATGTTAACGGAACTCCGATAGAGGTTAAAGTCGAAAAAAAATATAAAATAACAAAATTAGACCTTCCGAGGCAGGAATACAGAAAACTCTGCAGCGAATACGCCAACGGCTTCATCGATGAGATGACGCATCACTTCGAGATCCTCGGAGAGAGTATGGATCCAAGCATCTACTATCAGACAGATGCTCCATATTACAGACGCACCACTCAGCTATCATTTGTTAATCTATTCCACAGAGGTCTTGTCTATAAAGCGAATTTCCCTGTGAACTGGTGCCCAAGATGTATGACTGCCCTGGCAGATGCCGAAGTAGAATACAAAGATAATGTCAACAAACTCAATTACATCAAATTCCAGATAGCTGGCGAAGATGACCACGTGCTGATAGCCACAACAAGGCCGGAACTTCTCTGTACCTGTAAAGTAGTAGCAGTCCACCCCGACGACAAGGAGAAACAACACCTTATCGGAAAAGAACTGATCACACCTCTGTATGGAAGACGCATAAAGGTCATTTCCGATCCGAAGGTAGATCCCAAATACGGAACTGGAAATGTCATGATCTGTACCATCGGTGATAAAGAAGATCTGGAATGGGTAATGAAATATCATCTCGAAATGGAAAAAGGTATCGATGAACAGGGACGCATGACCGAACTTGCAGGAAAATATGCAGGAATGCCTGTAGCAGAAGCAAGAGAAGCGGTCATCAACGATCTCAGAGATCAGGGAATACTCGTAAAACAGGAAGATAATCCTCAACAGGTCTCTATATGTTGGAGATGCCACACACCTATTGAATTCCTTCAAGTGCCTCAATGGTTCCTTAAGACCCTCGATTTCAAGAAGGAAGTCCTTGAAAGAGCAAACGAAATCAATTGGTACCCCGAGTTCATGAAGATAAGACTTCAGGATTGGGTCAACTCACTAGAGTGGGATTGGGTCTTGAGCAGACAGCGTATCTTTGCAACCCCTATCCCGATATGGGAATGCGAGGACTGTGGAGAAGCCGTATGCGCCACAGAAGAACAATGTTACGTAGATCCGACCTTGGACCAGCCTCCTGTGAACAAGTGTCCCAAATGCGGCGGAAAATTAGTAGGATGCACCGATGTATTCGATACATGGATGGATTCTTCCGGTTCTGCATTATATAATACATTTTGGGGAAGAGACCCCAAACTCCACAAGAAACTGTTCCCGATGTCAATGAGACCTCAATCACATGATATCATCAGAACATGGGCATTCTATTCAATATTAAGATCTGAACAGATCGAGCAATCACGTCCATGGAATGACATTATGGTCCACGGATTCATAATGGCCCCCGACGGCACCCCGATGCATTCATCCATTGGAAACGTAATTGATCCTATACCGATCATTATGAACTACGGTGCAGATGCACTCAGATACTACGCAGCAACATGCTCATTGGGTATCGATCACGCTTTCAGAGAAAAAGATGTTATCAGAGGAAGGAAGCTCTGCAACAAAGTGTTCAACATCGGTCAGTTCACAGGACGTTTCTTCGAAGACCTTACCGATAAACCAAAAGAATACGAAATGTTGAGAGAATCTGATAAATGGATCATCAGCAAATACTCTCAAACAGTCGAGAATGTGACTGAATATCTGAATGTCTATCAATTCGACAAAGCAATGAGAGATGTCGAAAACTTCATTTGGCATGATTTCGCTGATAATTACATTGAAATGGTCAAAGCAAGAAAAGATCTTGCTGTGAAATACACATTATATAACGTGTTCCTAGGAGCAATCAAGATGCTTGCGCCTTTCATGCCTCATATCGCAGAAGATGTCTACCAAGAGCATTTCTTCAAATTCGAGAAGACCAAGAGCATTCATATCTCGGAGTGGCCGAAGCCTATTTTCATCGATAAAGATGCGATCAAGGTCGGAGATATTCTTGTAGATGTACTGGCATCGATCCGTAACTGGAAATCAGAAAACAAAATGCCTCTCAACGCCGAAATATCTCGTATAGAAATGGTCGGAACAGATGCCGCTATCCTTGAAAAAGCAAAAGACGACATCTCAGAAACCTCGAAGGCAAAAGAGATAGTCATAGCACCAAAAGCAGATCTTACTGAAGAGATAGTTGCGGTCAAACCTGTACATTCTAAACTAGGTCCAGCATTCAAAGCACAAGCAAAACCCATTGTTGCCGCGATAGCTGCGACATCACCTAAGGACATAGCAGAACAACTGTCAAAAGGCGATGTGACATTGAATGTCAATGGAGAGACTATTTCTTTGGGGGCAGAGTTCTTCGAACTGGAAAAACGTCTGATGCTTGATGGAAAAGCCGTCAGCACAATACAATTGGGAAATATCTTAATTGTTATCGAGATCTGACTAAACATTACAAAGGGACAGGGCGTTTCCTGTCCCTCACCTATTTTTACTTTTTATTATATCAAACTTCATATCATCAACTGTGTAGAACATATTGATGCCACAACAGTTGATTTTGCAAACAACCACATACTCGCCACTCGACGTATGACACTTGAATACTAATTTTAATGACGTTTCTTCTTATTCGGATCGAATGCCTTTAGATACTTCAGAACATCTGTATCTTTATCTGTCCATTCCGGAGTATAACCATTCTTGATATACTCATTGTACCACTCTTCTGCTTCTTTCATATATCCAGACATATCGAGTTTATCTTTGATGACGATATATGTATTCTTGGGAGTTGGCACCCAACGTTCTGGATGAACATAATCACTTTCTTCCAGAAAACCTACCAAAAATATTATTCCATCTATTCCCGAAAGTTCTGCATACAAAGATGCCTGAAGCATGTATGATTCCGGAAC
The DNA here is from genome assembly GCA_023230065.1 of Candidatus Methanomethylophilaceae archaeon. Classification (GTDB taxonomy): domain Archaea; phylum Thermoplasmatota; class Thermoplasmata; order Methanomassiliicoccales; family Methanomethylophilaceae; genus JALNYB01. The sequence continues at coordinate 19,575 of JALNYB010000001.1, read as the reverse complement.
TATAGACACTCTACCTGAATCATCAATCCATTTCTCAATATCGTGTGAAGTCTTGATCTCCAAAATATGATCTCTTTTCCCATTTACATCAATATATCCGTCTACCATCCCTCCAAACATCTTGTTGTCATGAAAATGATCATATCCGCATTGTTCTTTGGGTACAGGTTCTTCGATGGTTATCAAAGATCCTCTAGGAAAAAGATCCAAAAGAAGTTCATCAGACCGATCTCTTACATACTTCCTAAGTACAGGTTCAAGGATATTTCCTGCATCTATGTATTTATTAGCCTTATCTCCTGGATATAATCCAGCAAGTTCGCATGCGACTTTAAAAGGTGTGGAGAATTCACTGATCCCTAACAGAGGGCCGATCTTGGTACCCGTTATCTTCTTAGTTCTGTATGTATCGAAATAAACAGTCTTCTCATCATCATCTATATCGATGATGCCACACCTTCCATCAAACACCATAATCGTATATAGATGTCCTTGGATTTATTGAATATTATCAAAAGCTTCTAAAAAAAAGATCGCGTGTGCTGAAGCACAACACGATCTGACCCAATTTACTGAATAACCTTTACACGGACCTGTTTTCCCCTGTATTTCATTTTCGGGAGATCCATTGTCATCCTATTGCCAAAGTCTTTATGGACCTCCACGACAGATGAATCTGATTCGATACTGATCTTTCCAATCGAAATGTCTCTGATCCTTGCGGCACGAATGATGTAATCAGCAAGACTTACCTTTCCAACACCATCATTCTTTCCCAGATTTATTTCAAATCTACACATACCGTAGACATCACAGATCTGATCATAATCAACAACTCTGCGAATGGTGTCCCTGGACCCCTCTTCCGCATCAGGAACCTCTCTCTTCTCGATCCTCATCTCAGTACGAAGTTCGAATTCTCTGATCAGATATTCTTCTTCGGTCGTAATAAAAGAGACTGCGATTCCTTCCTTTCCTGCCCTTCCAGTCCTTCCTATCCTATGGATATATGTATCGACATCTTCAGGCATATCATAATTGATGACATATGAGATATCATCAATATCCAATCCTCTGGCTGCAACATCTGTTGCAATTAGAATGTCGGTCTCATCGTTCTTGAAATCCTTGATGACCCTTTCCCTCTTGGATTGAGGCATATCACCATGTATCGCTTCTGTCCTGTATTTAAGGTCGATAAGTCTCTCTTCCAGGATGTCAACCATTTTCTTAGTCTGACAGAAGATGATAGCCTTTGGTTTATCGAGATCCAAGATCCTGCATAAGGCCCATGATTTGTTCCTTCTTCCGACAGATATGTAATATTGTTTTGTAAGATCCAGAACTACCTCATCCTGGGAGACACTGATCTCCTTGGGTTTGTTCATGTAATCACTAGCAAGACGTTTGATATCCTCAGGCATTGTTGCCGAGAAAAGCATGGTCTGTCTCTCTTTGGGCATTGATCCTAAAATGTATTCGATATCTTCTATGAACCCCATGTCCAGCATACGGTCCGATTCGTCCATTACAACGACCTTTACCTTGGTAAGGTTTAAGGCTCCCCTCATGATCATGTCCTTGACCCTTCCAGGTGTTCCAGCTATGATATCGACTCCCTTCTCGAGTTCTCTTAACTGACCTTCGATGCTTGCTCCACCATAAATGGGAACGCAAACATGACCTGTATATTTCGCTAATTTGCTTATCTCATCTGATACCTGATTTGCAAGTTCCCTTGTGGGAACAACGATGATCGCCGATGGAGTCTTGAGTTTTGCATCGACCCTATCTAAGAGGATAGCACCGAATGTACCTGTCTTTCCGGTACCAGTCTGCGCCTGGGCAAACATATCGATACCTTTCAATCCTAATGGGACCGCTTTTATCTGAATAGGGGTCGGTTCTTCCCAACCCATGTCTTCCATTGCTTTAGCAACGTCCTCTGATATGCCTAAATCTGTAAACTTTGAGATCATAATTAATCACTGATATGAAGTCAAACCGCCTGCGACTACAACGCAAACACCGCTCAATTTCGAAGACACAAACTATACGTTATTTTATATACTTACCTGATAACATATAATTCTGATATAAAACTCCATATTCTTCTGTATGCCGTATTTTAGAAACATGTAATGCCCCTGTTACACTTAATGGTTGAATATATGTTTATCTCGAATAACAGAATTCTCATATTAACAATACTTTCTTGAAACACATTTCGGATACAATACCATAAGAATACACAAAAAACAACGCATTACGATTCGAATTCTTGCTAATTTGAAAATAAAACGAAAAAGGACTTTATCAAAAATATGACACTCAAACGAAAACGCTATACAAAGGATTAAGACCATTATACAAACATTAGCAAAGAACAACTTTGAATCATATCATAATCATTTTAGATTTGTAATGTATTCAACTTATGCTGTGATTTTATGAAAACTGGTTTTGACAATGATAAATATCTTCAAACACAATCCGACCACATCAAAGAAAGAATCGCCAGATTCGGCGGAAAACTGTACCTTGAATTCGGCGGAAAACTTTTTGATGACTATCACGCAGCAAGAGTACTTCCAGGATTCAAACCAGACAGCAAGATCAAAATGCTCATGCAGTTGAATGACAATGTAGAAGCAATAATTGCGATCAACTCAAACGATATTGAAAAGAACAAAGTCCGTGGAGATCTCGGCATAACATATGATATGGAAACTTTACGTCTTATCGATGCGTTCAAAGACAAAAATATCCACGTGGGCGGAGTGGTTCTAACAAAATATACTGCACAGCCTTCAGCATTAGCATTTGAGAAAAAACTCAAAGCACTAAAAATAAAAGTCTACAGACACTATCCCATTGCAGGCTATCCATCCAATATTCCAATGATTGTCAGCGATGAAGGATATGGAAAGAATCAATTCGTTGAGACCACGCATCCTCTGGTGATCGTCACAGCACCAGGGCCAGGCAGCGGAAAGATGGCGACATGCCTTTCACAGTTATACCACGAATACAAATTGGGCAACAAAGCAGGATATGCTAAATTCGAAACATTCCCAATATGGAATCTTCCTCTTAGACATCCGGTTAATATTGCATATGAAGCTGCGACCATGGACCTTGGAGATATAAATATGATAGATCCATTCCATCTTGAAGCGTATGGAAAGATATCTGTCAATTACAATAGAGACATTGAAATATTCCCTGTACTGAATACAATACTAGAGAAGATATCTGGAACATCCCCTTACAAATCACCTACGGACATGGGTGTTAATATGGCTGGATATTGTATCATCGACGACAAAATCGTATCTGAAGCAGCCAAACTTGAGATCATTCGCAGATATTATAAGGCGATCTGCGAAAATAAACAGGGATTGATATCTGATGATGTTATCTCAAGATTCAACATTTTAATGAATCATGCGGGCATCTCTATCGAAAGCCGTAAAGTTATTTCTTCTGTGGAAAAACGTGCAGAAGGACTTCAAGTACCAGTCGTAGGTATAGAACTTGCAGATGGACGCGTCATCACCGGTAAATCATCTGCATTGTTAGGTGCTGTATCTGCAATGATATTGAATGCTCTGAAGAATCTTGGAAACATCGATGACGATGTCCTTCTGATCTCTCCCGAAATCATTGAACCAATCCGCAGATTAAAAGTAGATGATCTTGGAAACAGCAATCCCAGACTTCACGCAGACGAGATGCTAGTTGCACTATCTATCTGCGCACAGACAGATCCTATCGCAGAAAAAGCACTATCCCAACTCTCAAAATTGAAAGGATGCGAAGTTCATTCTTCTGTAATACTTTCACCTATGGATTCAGCACTGCTCCAAAAACTAAATATCAATGTCACATGCGACCCTGAATATCAAACAAACTGCCTGTTTCAATGAAAGATTGACTGATCTATAACCATTGGACAACAATAAACTTTATATTCGTTCATATAATCCCCCGATTATCACGTGGATGTGGTGTAGCTGGTTATCACTTGACCTTGCCAAGGTTAGAACTCGGGTTCGAATCCCGGCATCCGCACCTACTATCTCTATGCCAGATAGTCGGATTTTTTGGCGTTAAAATTTCTTCGTTTTCCTTGCTGGCTGTCAAAATATTTTGATACTCTGTTTTTTCACTCATTTTTACCACCTAATACGTTGTTTTTCGACCACGAATCTATGATCTTCCTGACCACGCGATCGTCGCGAGGTCTGTGGCGTATGCCAACTCCGTGGTCCTTGTGTTCGAATGACCTAGAACCACCGAAACAAGATCCGTTGCGAACCCCTCGTCCACGAGGTATTGCGCGTAGGTCCTCCGGCACATTCTGAAGTCGAATTTAAAATCAAGATCGGCTGCGACCTTGTCTTTGTCCTGTCTTAATTTGTCGTCGGACAGGTATTCTCCTTTTCTGTTTGAAAAAATATATTTGGATTTGACATTGTAATCTCTGGTCGCGAGATACAACGTCATTATCGGAACGCATTCGGGTCTGATAGGTACCGTCCTTGCAGATCCGTATGTTCCCATCCCTTTCACATGATCCAAGAAGATGTATCTAAGATTCTTATCCAGATACTCCATCTTGGCGAATTGGATCTCCTGCGTTCTCAATCCGGCGCATATCGCTAACGCAGTGACAGCGTATGCGCGTATCCTCATGTATCCAGATTCGGCTGTCAGGCTGTCGGCGGCTTCAAAGAACTTGTCGAAGATGGGTCTCTCCATCACGGGCAGCCTGACATGTCTGTGGGATTGGAAAAGCAGCGGATAGCGCACTCTGGCCATGTCCACGCAATTGTTCTCGCCGATGTATTTGCATACATTGCTGATTCCGCAAGGTCAAATAGCCATTATCCAACAATGAGTAGACGAAGGCAAATTTGCCGATACAGCATTTTACACTGTTGCAGTTGAAAAATAGGTTCCCGATTGCTGACAATGGTCTTCACGATGTCTAACGCCCGTTTGTCAAACTTAAACTATAATGAATCACATCTGTTCTTAAATCGATTCACGGGGTTTGATCGTGACCTTCATATGAACCCTTATATTTATCGGACCAAAACACACGGATATCAGACACTCCCTCGTAAGATATCTGATCAAATTTATTCATCATGGCCCAATCTGCAAGTTCTCTTAATGCAGGAACAAGATTTTTGCCTTGACTAGAGATAGAGTATTCTATACGTGGGGGAATCTCTTCAAAATCAATCTTTTTGATTAATTTATCCTGTTCCATCTCTCCAAGCTGTTTTGAAAGTATCCGGGCAGATATTGGTTCCAATTCACTTAATAATTGTGAGAATCTCATATTGTCGCGGTCTGCCAATTTACAAAGTATCAGAGTCTTCCATTTTCCCCTTATAACGGATAACGCTATATCGATTACACTGTCTATTCTCGGAACATTGTCATCTTTGATCATCTGAAAACCTTACATTGACCTAACTGGTATCATTAGATAAAATAATTCAGTTTCTGATATGATAAATCGTGAAATAAATATTATTGCACATTCAGATTCCAGTGAACTGAGGTAGTTATATTTTCATTACTACCATACATCCTGAAGATATGATTTGAACGTAAACTATCCGTGAAACCACCGTGATAGAATACGGTGCCAGAGACTAAAAACTGTTGATGATCGCTGCTTGCACTGGAGTATTCATCATGCTTTTGATAGCGACAATGATGAATATTTCATTAATTTCTATAAGCGATGAATTCGATATCAAATCTAAAAAATGGCCATGGTTAATACAATATACATACTTGGTACAATAATAACAATGGTTCCGATTACAAAACTGGCCGATATCGTATAGGTAGAAAAAAGATTCTGTTTGTGGAATTCACTATAATAAGTGCCTCCTTATTGCTATCTGCCATCAACATGTCAATAGCAATTTGTACAATAACCGTTGTGATGGGCTCCATAGATTACTTAAACCCTTCCCAATATGAAAATTTCATTAATGTGATGCATATATCATTTTCAATATGCCTATCGTGTGCATTATTGGAATAATGACATCATGGAAATGTGATAGGTGTGTTGAAAACTTATAAACATAATCAATCACGCAAAAAATGCATCTCATCCTTCCACATCTCTTCGATGAAGGCATTCTCTACGATCCTCTGATTCCTGATATGTGAATTCATATCGCTTATCAGAATATATGCCCAATATGGTGTCAAGATACTCAGAGTACATACAGAATACTTTGCCAATTTACCATATGAACGTTCTGGAACAGTTGCATTAAACTCAGGTATCTCCAATCTTAAACTGCTGCTGATGTCCCTTATCTGATCGTAGAATCTGATAAAATTCCTTTCATGGTCATAAGAAAAAGATGTCATTTCAGGAAATGCCAACAATCCTGTCAATAATGTCAAAAGCATCATGACTATCGTAATCTCTCCCAGATGTATTCTTAAAACCTCTACAAATAGAGATATTACCATGATAATCAGCGGAACAATAAGAATATAGATGACCTTTTTTGAATTGAATGGCTGTATCTCACTCCTAAATATCTTGGCATCTGTATCTTTCAGATAATCGATATCATCTCCGATATTCGCACCGATTGCCTCTTTACGTAATTCTAAATATAGTATAAGACGCGCCCTCAGATCATTCTCTCTCTTCCAATGAGAACAATTACGTAAAGATATCAGATAACAAACTGCCAATGCCAGTATCGCACCTATAATAACAAGGGCAAATACGGCAATAGCAAAATGCACCGGAAGAGTCCATTTCAATTCTATATCGCGAACGATAGTCATATAATAGAATGCAAACACCAGATACGATATTATCGCAATAAGGATCATGAGCGGATTTATAAGAATGTCAGTGCGTTCACCGCGACATGTACACCGAATGATCCCATTACCCGCTTCTTTAGTATCCACGACAGTGTAATCTATTAGATAGAATAAAGTAGTATTCTAGATGATTAAAGTCTGATGTCATGGCTTGATAGCAGTAAGTACACAGAATATGGAAAAAAAGTGCCTTACTCTCTGATCTTAGCAGGACCTATCGTATTCATCTTCGCCACATATTATTTCGTAAGAGTTTTCGAATACCTTCACATAGCATTCGATTATTTCAGTGCTGGAAATTCACTATTCATCTTTGTATATATGCTATTCCTTTTCGCATTGTATATAAATTATCTTTGGACGATATTCATGATGGCCACCGGCAATAGACGTGCATGGGGAAGAATGATACGCCAATCCTGTCTTTATATTGTAATACTGATTTTAAACGAAATAGGTATAAATTACATGACTGGAGATGTATTTAGTTTCGGACCGATGCTTATGGCGATCATACTTGTCGGAATGATCGCATTGATGATGACTTACCCCGTAAGATCATTCTTTACACCAAGATATTCAAAAGAATTACCACTAAGAAATTGGTTACCGTATATCTTCTGGATAGATCCATTCAATTGTAAAAAAATAGAAATTATGTAATTTAGACAACATTATCTGAAAAAAATGCATTTATTCAAAACTAACTCTGTAATCTAATTAGTTCTGCATATAATCAGAAAACATCTTAAAAAATATGCAAAGTGAATCAAATAACAAAACATATTAATCTAATACTCCCGTACTAACATTCATGGTAACCGCATGTCCGTCGGAAAGCGACCCTAAATTATATGTCGAAAAATTTCTAAAAGATCCTAAATATAAGGTCTTGGCCGGTCTAAGAACGGAAGGATGTCATTCCCTTATGACCGTAGTTATGAATGAGATTATATCACAAGACCCAACAGCAAATATCATAAAATTAGATCGCGACATCCTTGCAGACAGCAAAGTAGATTTTCCCAGAGAATTACTGCCTTTCTTTAAGGATCAAATAAAACCATCTGTCGAGAATTATATCTTACTGTTCGATACTCCTGAAATAATAGGCTGGGAACAGATCATACCTCAATTAGCAGCAGATAATGTTCATCTCTTCTCTGCATCATCGGCATGTCGTCAGGTACCGATATGCACAAAGCTTCTTTAAGTGGCATATCTACTAAGGTATCAAAAATTCTGATTCCATAAATATAATCTAGCAAACCGTATATGTAATTTATATTTATGGCTCTCCGAAAAATCTTGTGAATTTAAGAATCTAACCTATCCTTCAGTACTGATGCCAAGAACGTGTTGAAACCTGAGTTCAACATATGATTTCAAAATCTGAAGAATTTGACACTTGAACATCCGCTAATCGCACATCGTTTACGGAATATCTTCAGGTCCTTTCTTATATTCCTTGAGGGCCTTCAACCCAGGAAAAAACCTGAAACGACCACCATATCCTTGAGAATGCGTAAGTTCAGGGCCTCGAAGTTCGAGAATATATGCGTATTGTCGTCTGCTTACGGTCGTTACACAGGCAACTGTCAAATTATGCAGAGAATCAATGATAAATACTTTAGAACAATTTTTAGGTTCCAGCATATCATACCGCATCATCGAGACAATTACTTGAGCTAAGAAACACAACAAAAGCATGCCTTTAACCGAATCCTCGGATCACACACATAATTTTGAGGTCGATATTGTTCTTCAACTAGTCCGTAAGCTTTTTGATGAGGGGCTCCATGTAGATATGCTATCTGTTATTTTGAAAATTTGTCCTCAAAAACAACTAAAAATCGTATACTCTTCCACGCGATGATTGTATAATTTTTGACTAACTAACTAGAAAGTCCATGCATGGATATCAGATTTTGTAATGTTTTAATTCGGTTAATTGATTATCATTTTCAATTTTTCATATATTTTCGCAATTATGTGACAGTCAGATGTAGATTTATCTGAATTGAGAGATACGTCTATTTCAAAATAGTTGATGAGATTAGTAAGAGTGTGACTTTTCATATTATACAGATGTTCTTTGGAAATCTGTATAAGATCGATTCTGCAATTTTCAGGTATTTTCAAATCAAATTTGTTACACAAAGAGGATATGAAATCGAAGTCGAAGCAAGAATTATATGATACTATTTTTCTGTCTCCTATGAAATTTATGAATTCTATCAATACATTTTTCGGATTTTTACCATTTTTCATCAGATCTTCGTTAGTTATACCTGTTGATTCTATTAATTTCGAAGAAAGAATTATATTTGTATAGAGCAACTCTGAAAAAGTATTTTTTACCATTCCATCTTCAACAATCACAGCATTTAGTGAAATAATATCATCATCCGATGATGATAATCCTGTCGTTTCAATATGAATAGTTGCATATATCTCAGAAACACTGGATTTTGAGATGCTGTTGGAAAAATGTTTTGCAATTTGAAATCTACTTGCTTTGCTATGATAGTTTACGACAACATTACTTTCTGAACGATTGTCGGAATTTGGTCTTAGCATAAATTTAAGACCATCAAATTCAACAGGTTCCCATTCGCTGTTATGAATGCGAAAATCAAAATGTTGTTCATTATTCATGCCGTATACCATGGTCGCTCCGCCGGTTTTACATTCGTATTTCACACGTTCCCAGAGTTCATCCCTTACACGAGAACTCATTCTCCCGACGAATACATTAGTGCTAACTTCAAACATCCATTTGGTTAGATCCCCTCGAAGTGTCTGCGGACAGTTGTATAATATTATGACAATCATTGATCTTCCGACGAAAAAGTTTCCGGTTCCTCAACATAATTCAATTCCCTGTACGATACTCCACTGGAAACAAAGCCAAAGCGTTCATCCCATAGATTAAGTACACTTATTGAAACATTGTCTTGATATGCGTCACATCCCAAGAGAAGATTGTGTATGTCCGAAACAATGCGTTCGATGATCTGTCCCTTTGAAATGGAATCACGTACAGCATGTCTTGTTACAGAGCCTATATCATTGGGATTTTTGGAGGCAATTTCAAATGCGATAGGAATTGTTAAATCGGTTTTATACAGATCTGCAATATCGTATACGAACGATCGTTCATTGCCTGTATGTACGAATCCCAACCCAGGGGAGCAACCAATTGCCACAATTACACTATGTACAAGTCCGTAGAGACAAGCGTGTGCAGCTGAGAGTGCTTTATTTATAGGGTTTCCGTCGTGGAAATTATCTGGATCATATTCTCTGCCGTTCCATTCTACTCCTGTTTCCTTGGAAACACGACGATATACTGCGCGGATACGTGCACCTTCACGGCCTCTGAGTTGTTGCATTGTCAGGTTGGAAACATCTTCACCTGGGAAACGCATAGAATACATTTCCCTAGCCACTGTAAGACGGGTACGAGTGTTTGAGACCTTCTCTGCCTGTGCAATCAAAAGTCTAGATGAATGAGTGAGCGGTCTTCCATGAGCATAATACCGGATTCCTTGTTCACCTACCCAAACGATGCTTGTTCCTGCATCTCCTAGTAATTCAACTGCTTTGTGAGTTATCTTTGTGCCAGGACCTAACATGACGACGCTCAACATCGCAATAGGTATGTGTACAGTACCGCGTTGATCAGTAACTGTCATGGCACTATCTTTTCTGTTTATAGTGCATCGTTCGAGATAGATAAATGAGAGTCTATCTCTCATCTGCGGAAGTTGTTGTAGTTCCGGCCTGTCCACACCAGGCATATCACTCATTTACAACCTCGTCACGGTAAGTAAACCGCATCCATATCCTTTAGCGCGACCTATGCCCTTTTTCATCGATGATACCAGCAATTCTGCATTCTCAACCCTTAGTAATCCTTCAAATGTTACTGCATTGAACGTCACATGTTCATTCCCGCGTAAAAATCTCTTTGTTTCGCTTTGTCTTATCTCTAATGCTGGTTCCTTTATATCTTGACTAACATCTTCTATGCTGAATCCCAGTTTCTGTGATCTATGTATCAACCAGTTTTTCTGCTGATCTACAGTCACGTGCGCTTGTACTTTTCCTCTGCTTTCATACTGGAACTTATCACTAACACTATGTGTAGGATTGGCTAAGAGGCGGAATCTCCAAACCTGACCATTCATTATACCATTGAGGAAAGCATCATATTGTATAGTGTCCCACGTTTGATTTGAAGCAGGCCATCCGAATTGATCGATAATATGATGAAAATCTGGTTTTTCATCGCTTTGTACTATAACGTAGGTTGAAGGCCCTAGAAAATCTATCCGCCATAATACGCGGTCTTTTCTCTCGAAAGAAGGAAAACTCGCCATTATGGTCGCATGTATTCTCTGCGGAGAAGACATCAACTGTATCGTTTCCCGTCTACGCGTATTCAATTCCACTCTCGAAAGATATATTTCAATCACCTCTGTTGTTTTTTAATTCTAATATTGCATCATGTTCTGTAGATACGATACTTCTTTGTCTACGACTATCTGGATTGCTGATATACACGCCGTTGATAACATGAGTAACATTCCTTGTGCCATATCTCCTATGTATTTGACTGAAGGATATTGGTGTATCCCTTTCTTCCATAGTGACAATATCGTCAGAATTTGCATCATGGATAATTTCAAGATATAATTCAGGATCACTTTTTTTCCTGTACCATTCCGATGCAATCCATGGTTCGTCATTCAAAGATTTCATCAGATTAGAATCCCGTAAGCCCAGGGATAGCTTATTTGCGGGAGGGCACGAGCGCCTTCCGAGGAAAAGAGGGAACATAGGGTTGTTCAATGCGAAATCTATATTCTTCAATGTTGTTTCATCTCCTTCTAGACCTACTAAAAATGTGGCATCCGCAAGATAATAGCGTTCTGTGATGTAACTGCGCTTGTTGTCATAAGGATGATGAACAGTATGATAATCTCTAATAAGTTCTCCCACCTGATCTATGCGAACACCAAAACGCAATTTGTTAAAATCGTCAACTGGAGCAGTCCTTTCTATACCCATGGCAGATGCTATCATTCCTATCACGCCACTCTTAGTGGGTTCTCTGCCCGTTTTTCGGGATTCAAATTTACACGATGACCCCCAAGATTGCATAGGTGCCGATAGTCTGAGCAACAATGTGCTCAATGCTCTCACGACTCCTGTAGGTGTTCATTCAATTTATCGACATTGCTATCTTCAGAATTGGACGCTGCAAGGCAGTCTTTTACGTATTGTCTTAGCTCGTCTAAGGCGGTTTGAAGATCCACGGCGTTACCAATCAACTCTAAGCCTTTGCCTATCTGCCATGTTTTTACTGGTGCGGATGTAAAAGTACAGCATACTTCTTTCTCATATTCGGCCAATCTCTCAGCTGATCTTATACCGTATCCGGCCATCGTATCTGCAGATATCGGGGATTCGAATGCCGCGACGAGATTAAGAGGTTGATCTGTGCGTACAGAAATCAGCATTGCCGTAGGTAGGGTACGGTTGGCGAATGTATTTTGCTTTCCCGTAGGCATCGATATCGTGAAAACCTTTGCAAATTCACTAATCACTTTTGCTGTGATTTCTGGATCATCCAGCTGTTTTTTTAAATCGTGTACTGCAACCGTCGCATATCTGTAGAGAGTGGAAGAATTAAATTCAATTGTACCTATCATACCTGCACCTGAATTATCTTCCGGGGACCTTTCATCTACAGCTGTGAAGTAATCATATTCATTCTCTACTTTATGAGTGGAGATGCTGTGTGCAATCTGCGCAGACGCATCCGCATTAAGCGACGGATCATCTGCTACCATACGTCCAAAAAGCGCTAGATCAATACCATGTCCTTTATTCAAAGCGTTTTGTGCATCTTTTTTATCAATTTTTTTATTAGAAAGAGCTAGAATAGCAAGATTTTCTGCTTGTTTTCTTGAGATGAAGAACAATGCCTGAGCCTCTAAAGTGTCATCTGTTTTAGACACCTTTGTTTTGATTCCTGCTGTTGATATAATCTCATTGGCTTTTTTCTTGGCATCATCAGAATTTATCGATTTATCTTTTTTTATTATTTCCTCAGCTACCAGCTCAACAATCTTTTTGGTCCTTATGCTCAATTCTGATTCATCGAATGACCTGTTAAAACAATCCCTCATTGCTCTTTTCCAGCTCTGCGAGGATACACGAGCACGCCTCACACCGCCATAAACTGCGGTCTTAGGGCTTCCAGTATCATCACGGTTCACACAACTCGGCGGAACAGTCTGGATGATGTGCATGTCTATATACAATCTTTTCTCCATTAAAATCATCTCATTCCTTTTTATTGTCTATATTTGATTCGATTCTATAAAAATCACGACCCCAGTTCAAGAGTACTCTCCGTCTCCCTTCTGGTATTTGAAAGAAGTAGAGATCTTTCGCAAGCTGTGGATAATTCACTTGTATGGGCTTATCCGCTGTTCTCATCATTTGTACTAGACCACGTGCATGATATGAGAATTCCGTTAAATCTAGTGCTGTAATCAAAGAATCAAATCTCCTTTTTATGGCATTTTCATTTTTTCCATCCGGGAATATCAGCTTTCTGGAAGCGGATGCAAATGAGTTCTTATTGTTTTTCTCGTTTTTTCCGTTTACAGAGAAATCATTCCCCTGTTGATGAAGAGAGTAGAGTGTAAGTGCAACATGTATTGCCAGCTCAGCTTTAGTGGTTCCGATGTCGGATTTATATTTGCTCAGAGATTCTGGAATGCCACCAAATGTTATTTCCCAGATATCGGGGGTATCTACGGGATCCTTTCCCACTCCACGACGTAGTCTAGCAAGCATTCTCTTAGACCAGGGTCCGTCAATCTGTAATAACGAAATCTTTTCACTTACAAAAGCATATATCTGTTCAGATTCCTCCATGTTATTCACCGCTAATTATCCTATTTACTTCGTATTTGAACAATTCGAACCACGATATGGCATTGTTCTTCATTGATGATACAATTCTGTTTCTAACTATGATGGATTTTCCAACAAATGATTTTTCATCAGCATTCAGTATGTATTCTTCCCCTATATTCAAAATAATATGCCTCATTTTACCAAGCCATTCGTTATTTTTTATTTCCAAATCATCGCAATCAGGATCGATAGATTTCAGCCACTGACGGAAAGGACCATCCAAAACGAAATAAGCTTTTTTACGGACGTTTGCTGATGCGCCTTTGTAGTTGTTCTCATCACTATCGCCTGCAGATTTAAGGAGATTTATTGCAAAATTACCAAGTTCCAATATGCACTTATCAGTTTTAATTAGAATTTCACCAATTCTATTATTCCATTCACGATGAAGATCAGCTAGAAGATGTGAATTCATCGATATGCTATCTTCGAACACATCATCTACAAAGAAATCCTTATCACCATATTTTATGCCTGCTGTTTGAAAACTTAATACGTGACTAGGAAGTAGATTTTCTTTCTGTAATAAGGACACCCATCTAACAATGCCAGGTTTTCCGTCTTTATCGCCTTTAGAAATCAATGTTGCATAATCCCTCCAGAGCGCTTTGGATGGGTCATGTCTTTTAGGAATGAATTCACTGGTTTTTTCATCTTTGCGCCATACTGTCATCTGTTCGATGAATGCATTTTCTTTTGGAAAGAAATCACCCCCCAAGAGTTTGTAGCCGACAATATTTCCTGCTTCTCGAGATAATAGCAGCCTACGGGATTGTAGTGTTAGCAATTCCAGAGGATTATTCGGCATGGGAATTTCTACACGCTCTTTGGAATGAACAGCCTTGAGTTCCCAACATGCCTGTCCGTTTTCAAAAGGCATTTCATTATGATCCAATAAAACGAAATTCATCATAAGTGTTTCAAAGAGATTTGTGCCTGTAGCATATATAAGACCTAATTTCCCGAGCCATCCAACTCCTACTGATGGCAATTTCTGACTAGAATCACGGGTTGGTTTAGATGACGTATCATCATAAGAATTCAAATAAAGGAGCCAACGAGCGGCTTCTGAATAATTTATACTATTTTGTCCAGTCCCAGTACGGATTGGAAAAAGTCTCGGTTTGTTACTACTTTCAGACAGTTCACCTATCAATTTCGATGTTTTATAACTGGTCCCATTGCTAAAATTAACTTGATAGAACGGTCTTTCATGATGGATTAGGAAAAACCTATCCTCATATCTCTTGAGATAACTGCTGATTTGGTTCATATTGAAACTGCTTCTCTGCCATAATTCTCTCCAGCGATCCAAAGCATCTCTCGCGGATTCCAGTTTTAATATATTGCCATTAAGATCTTCTCTTTGATAAACCGCATACATCACTGCCAACATAAGTCTGAGTATTGCAACATCCTGTGTTGGAAGTTCTCCCGAAATCCTTACTATTTCATGTGCATGTTCAAATGCCTCCAGGAGACTTATCTCCTCAACATCCCCAAATGGATTCATCACCAATATCCATGGTTCATAAAGCAGATTAAAATCAGCGTCTGGTGTCAATCTCTCCCTTCACTGAGTCCATATATCCTGTCATAATAAAGAGTTTCCCCCAATAACTCTGTACTCAGATTCATATCCATTATCAAGAATAGTTCTCCTCTTAGCCAAGACGATTCCTGCCAGCATGAAGGAAGTTGACTGTTGCTATTTTCTATTTCATTTATAGTTTTTTGTATATTCCAAGATGCGGTAAATCTATTCGGAAGCGAGATTTTACAACCAGCGATAGCAAATGCTAATTCTTGATTCGGCATGGAGTCATAAGGTATCTCCTTTCCTCCGAACTCATCCAACCATTCAAGAACGTAGAACCTTCCGTTACGTTTCTGTATGATGATGACCTCCAAAGAACCATTAGTATCTCTCACCGCAGCTTCCGCATACAATTCATCATCTTTTTTATCGTTTTCCAACCAGTTTATTATAACAGGGTTAAGGCCGTCTTCAGGTCCTCTGATTTGGAATGTTTCAGCCTTTCTACATTTTTTATTCAATTCATCGATTTCATCAGACATTGCCTTCTCGTACGTCTCCCTAAGATTTTCCGGGATGTTGGATATTCCTCTGGGATTGTATGCATCCTGAACCAGCCGCGGTATATCCTCTGGCAAACAGAGCCGATCAGGGAGAAGAAATCTTGCATTCATCAAATGCCATCTGCCGTATATATGCTCTGAACCTTTCTCGAATTCACCATACCCATTATCAATAACTAGACATAAAGGGTCTTTCAAAAGACGTGGCCTTGTATTATTATGCCTATGAAGCCGTCCGATGCGTTGTATTAGTAGATCCATCGGACAAAGATCTGTCACAATGAGGTCAAAATCTAAGTCTAAAGATTGTTCAATCACCTGTGTACCTACAATAAATGTTCTGTGCGGTGGACCCTCTCTATCTTCTTTGAGCATCCCCATGACCTTGGCTTCCTTGCTGGTTCTGTCTATATTTATATATCTAGAATGTAGCAAACAAACTTCATCAAGATGATGTTCATTTAGTTTTTTGGTAAACGATTGAGCACGCTTAACAGTATTAAGAATAATACCTACATAACCTCCTCCGCTCGAAAGAGTCATTATGTGTTCGATGACATCATCATCATTCACAAGTTTAATTTTTACTTCCGATGTTCTGTTTGAAATTTTTGAAGTATCTTGCTTTACACATTTTCCATCTGAATAGGTAATCAAGGGGTATGAGATATTGGAGACCCATTTGGAAGTGTTTTCTTTTATTTTTTTGTTCGTATATGAATCTATAAGTTCTTTGCGTCTTTCTGAGGGGAGGGTTGCTGATAAGAGAATGACTGGTACTTTATATGTTCCTAGCCAGCGGAGCACTTTGGACATGTAACTACCCATGTAGGCATCATATGCATGACATTCATCTATTATCACGACCTTTCCTGCAAGGCCAAGATGCCTCATACATAGGTGTTTCTGTTTTAGACCACACATGAGCACCTGGTCTACGGTACCAATTACGAATTCAGATAGGATTCCTTTTTTTCTTCCTTGAAGCCAATCGTGCGCAATAATACCATCATTTTTATCATTTAGGCCGTCTGTATTTAATTTCATGGAACGAAGTTCCCGATATTCCCTATTATACCTGGATTTGCCATGCGCTAGAAATATAGCGTGAGTGTCTTCGTATTTTATCGTTTTTTCAATCCAGCCCTTTATTCTTGGAAAAAGACCGTCCGCAGTGGCTTGAGTTGGAAGTGCGAAGAATATCCCACCAGAACCGAATTTTTGCGCCATTATTTCTGCTGCAACTAATGCTGCTTCAGTCTTTCCCTCTCCCATTGGGGCCTCAATTATCATAATTGCAGGAGAGGACATATCTTCGACAATAGATCTTACGGTGTCTTGAAAAGGCCTAGGTGTGAATCCAAAGCGTTCTTTGTACAGATCTCTTGTTCTCCAACTTTCATCTGGATCCCATCTAGATGGCAATTCCAAAGAGGCCCACGCATTTTTTACTCTTTGCATCGGTTCTATTGTATCGATTACACAATCCTCAGAAATGTATGGAAATATGATCTCGTCGCTAGCTATCCAATCTGACATAATGATTATTCCCGTCAATATGAATTGTGTCGGAACAGATATCGATGTGTTCCTTATAATATCCAGATGGGTATTAGAAAGGTTAATGTCAAATAAGAGTAATTCATCTTGAACCGATACCCAGTCTTTATCTTTGAAACCTGTATTGCCACTATATGAACTGAAATTTTCGATGTCATCATATGAGGGGGGCTTTCCGTGATGCCCTCCTAATACAACTCCGAGGCTGTCGTTAAATCCGTTACGCTTCAATATCATCTCAGATGCTAACGAATGATGTATTCTTCTTGGATTTGAGAGATCATCACGAATTTTTAGACCTGATGAAATCACACGAGTGGCGAAGTCCTGATTTGAGTTTAGGTTACTATTTATTTGTTTGCCTTGAAATGCAGGTATAGCTTTACCTAAATCATGTGCTGCAGCTAAGAAAACAAGAAGGTCCTCTGCAAATTCAAAATTCAAGATATTATTGTCATTTTTGATACCGTTCACAATAATTTCTTTAAGAGAATAAGGAAGCCACTGTCTCCAAAGCAACCTAGCTATTCCTGAGGTATCTGACATATGAATGATTAAAGGTAACCATTCTTCACTTTCAGAATCATTAGATGCTTTGGCCCAGAGTGATTTTGCACGTATAGATAATTGAGAAATGGGCTCGCATCTATTGTTAGACATCTTTGCGATAATAGCGTTTCATCCCATATAAATGAAATGCTATATCTCCTGACCTGGACATTTTGAACTCATGAACAAGGGTTTCGCCCAATTTTCGACAGTTCACGAATTATATGGCTCCGCTGCCTCATATACCATTAAAGCGGATCAGATCCCTAAATACGTACGATTCCAGGCCAGAATGGCCAATTAGAAGCGAAATCACCATAATATTTCCGATTATCTACTCAGAAATGGGTTCCCAATTGCTGATAATAATCTTTCCACGATGTTTAACACCCATTTTATCATAGTGTCAAATGATTCAGAGAATGTATAATGTATTTCGCAGAAGGCTTGGATCTTATCACTGCATATATACCGTTGATGTGCCTGGTCTCTTCCCTATTCTCCGTATCGAACCTGCCATACCGAGAGCGACCTCATCAACGCCCCATTGACAGATGGAGAGTCATCTAAACCCTCAAAGGTCCGATGCACATTACACTTTTTAGTGATGATATCAGATGCTATACAGTCTTAGCAAGTCTATACGAAATGAACATATTTTCATTCAGAATAAGAATATCTATACTCTATTTGCTGAATACTGTTTGTTTCACAGCACCTTATTTGAATAAAAACACTTTTATTTTTCAATCATTCTTGAAGACTTCTGCGTCCCAAATTATGTATATTTCTGTTTAGGTCAGGATATTTATCAAAATACGAAACTAAATTTTTTTTAATTATTTTTCAAGATTAACATACTAAAAATTAATTACTGGTAGTCCTTTATGTTTTAGTGTGTTCCCCGCAGATGCGGGGGTGATCCCAAATTCAACAGCAGAGTAGGAGGACAGACAGTGTGTTCCCCGCAGATGCGGGGGTGATCCTCATACGAGTGTAGAATCAATAACAATCCCTGAGTGTTCCCCGCAGATGCGGGGGTGATCCTTGAAAAACTCGGTTGATTATTACGCTGAAAAGGTGTTCCCCGCAGATGCGGGGGTGATCCTCTGGATGCAAGACTTCTCACTCTCGCAAAAGGGTGTTCCCCGCAGATGCGGGGGTGATCCTTAATGATAATCACCTTTACCCTGCTTGGATTAGGTGTTCCCCGCAGATGCGGGGGTGATCCCCATCCTATGAATACGTATCCCGTTTTGACTGGGTGTTCCCCGCAGATGCGGGGGTGATCCTTACAAGAAATAAGCTGGAAAACAAGTTAAACCGTGTTCCCCGCAGATGCGGGGGTGATCCTGCATCATACCAGGTTATCATCGGGCGATTTTTGTGTTCCCCGCAGATGCGGGGGTGATCCCATATCTGCGGAATCCAGAGCAGGGTCTCCGACGTGTTCCCCGCAGATGCGGGGGTGATCCCAAGTTG
>JALNYB010000092.1 GCA_023230065.1 Candidatus Methanomethylophilaceae archaeon | reverse complement strand
CGGAAGGCTTGCCGGCGATAAAGAGATCACTGATGATTATCTCAAAGAGAAATCTGATTTCGCAACAGTTGAAGATCTTTCAAAAGCGATCATCGAGAACAACTATAAGATGAGAGACGTTGAGGCTGTGAAGCCTGTTTTCCGCCTGCATCCCCCAATAAAGGGATACGAGGGTAACAAACGTTCCTACCAGAATGGTGGAGCGCTCGGATACAGGGGCGAAGCGATCAACGATCTCGTCAACAGGATGCTGTGAGGTGAAAAAATGCCAAGCAGAACCAAAAAGATGAGAGGATCCAGGACACACGGTCGTGGAAAGAAGGCTGGACGTGGAGCAGGTATTATTGGAGGTCACGGTAACGCGGGACTCAGTAAGACCGGTAAAATATGGATGTTGAAATACGACAGAGATCATTTCGGAAGATATGGTTTCAAGAGACCGCAGTGTATGGTTGAGGCTAACTCTACTATCAACATCAGCGAACTCTTGGAGCAACTCGACCGTTTCGTTTCACTGGGCTTCGCCGCAAAAGAGGGGGATATCTATAATATCAACCTGACCAATGCGGGTATCGATAAGTTACTCGGAAACGGAAACATTGATGTTGCAGTTAATGTGACAGTATCTGTTGCATCCGCAAAGGCACACGAAAAGATCGAAGCTGCCGGCGGAAGCATCGTCGAGTAAAGATAATCGAGGAGTAGATGTTGGATGGAAGAACAACCTAGCTTGTTGTACAAGTTTAAACCACTGGGCGACAAGCTCCCCGCCGTCAAACGTCCTGAAGGCCACGTGCAATTCAGGACCAAGATGATGTGGGTCATTGTCATATTGGTCGTGTACTTCGTAATGACCAATGTGTACATATACGGTCTAGATCAAGCAAAGTCTCTAGACTTATTTGCACAGTATAGGACTATAATGGCAGGAGCGTCAGGTACGATCCTGCAGCTAGGTATAGGTCCCATCGTCACAGCCTCGATCATTATGCAGTTGTTCGTAGGTGCCAAGATCATAAAGCTTGACCTTACGAACAAGAATGATAAGGCCTGCTATCAGTCCGTCTTGAAATTATTGGTCATTGTAATGATATTCGTGGAGGCAGTACCTCAGGTATTTGGTTACCTGATCGCCTCTAACGCTTTCGTTGCAACCTATGGTGGATTCGGATCGAAAGGCCTGATCATTCTCCAATTGTGTGTTGGATCATACTTAGTGTTCTTGTTCGATGAAGTAGTATCTAAATGGGGTATCGGAAGCGGTATCTCGCTCTTTATCGCGGCAGGAGTGTCTCAAGCAGTATTCACAGGAGCTTTGAACTGGTATCCGTACGACGCAAGTACGGCTATGAGTCTGTCCAATCCCCCGGCAGGAACGATTCCAAAGGCGATCTACGTATTATTCAATACGTCGTCTGATGGATTGGCAACCGGAGGATATGAATTGATCTTCCTAGGCCAACCAAATCCCATGATAGCTCTGATAGGAACGATAGTGATCTTCCTAGTGGTTGTATATTTGGAATCGAGTCGTATCGAACTGCCATTATCACATGGCAATGCAAGAGGTGCAAGAGGGAGATATCCGATCAAATTGATGTACGCAAGCAATATCCCAGTCATCTTGATGTCTGCGTTGTTAGCGAACTTTAGCATGATCGCATTGTTGTTATACAGCAATAGTTTCCTAAGCAGTATTCCATTCCTAGGAGGTAATTCGGCTATCGGATTCTTCGAATCTGGAAGTACTACCGCGGCAGGTGGACTAGCGTGGTATCTATCGGCACCTACAGGGATAACAGGTTGGCTTATGCCTATCTTGGATCCTACTAATTACGGTAATAGCCATTCGGCACTGCAGAACATGTGTCACGTTGCCGTTTATGGTACAGTAATGGTGATGGGTTCGATAATGTTCGCAAAGTTCTGGGTTCAGACAACCAACCTAGGGCCTGAAGCAGTAGCTAATCAGATTCAGAAGTCTGGTATGCAGATACCTGGATTCCGTAGAGATCCACGTGTATTGAAGCGTGTGTTGGAAAGATATATTCCAGCGATCACGATTCTATCAGGAGCTCTGGTTGGAGCATTGGCCGCCGGTGCCGATATGATAGGTACGACAGGTAATGCATCAGGTACGGGTTTGCTGCTGACAGTAGGAATCATGATTCATTTCTATGAGGCCGTAGGACGTGAACAGATGATGGAAATGAATCCTGTGATGAGAGGATTCTTCGGCGGAGAGGACTGAAATGCCTAACCCAGGAACCCCCAAAAGCATGCAACAAATGCAACAACAGATGCCAGGAATGCCGAAAGGCACGATGATCGGCATGGTGTTGATCATGGTCATAATGCTAGTGGTCATGAGTTTCAGACAGCAGATTGGAGGGGCACTTAACGTAGTGTTCCAATTCATTAATTTCGGAGGTCAGTGGCCGGTACTAACTCTGATAATCGCTGGTCTGATCATGATCACATTAAGCACTGTGATCAGAGGATTCTTGACAGATCCCATCGCACAGGCAAGGTCACAACAGATCCAGTCTGCTTTCAATGCAGAAATGCGTCAGGCAAGATTGGAAAACAATTTATTCAAACTAAAGAAACTTCAGGAAAAGCAACCAGAAATGATGGCACAATCCATGAAAGCAAGTACAGACATGATGAAGATCATGCCAGTTACCATGGTCGTCGTCATTCCCATATATGCATGGGTCTGGTATTTCCTTGATTGTGGTATAGTTTCGACTGAACTGTTGACAATCAATCTTCCTTGGGGGCCCCAGTATATCATGGATACCCTCTGGGTGATGCCTGTTTGGATTATAATCTATACATTGATCAGCTTACCAATCGGACAGCTTGAGAATAGGATCGTAAGATTCATACTCTTAAGAAAACGTTTGAAAGATCTTGATGGTATAGAGCATAAGAGTTGAAACTGATGAGGATAACTATCAGCGGCCCTCCGGGTTCCGGAAAAACGACCGCCTGCAAGAACATTTCGGAAAAACTCGGTTTCAAGGCAATTGTCTTCGGCCAGATATTTCGCGAACTTGCGGTTGATAGGAATATGACCCTTAGAGAATTCAGTTCATTAGCCGAAAAAGATCCATCAATAGATAAGATGATAGATTCCAAGATATTGGAGGCCGCTCGTGCGAACTCCGATATCATATTGGAATCTAGATTGTCTGCTTACATGCTTTCTAAGAATAATATTCCGGCCCTTAAGATATATTTAGATGCTTCACCCAGTGTCAGAATGGCTAGAGTTGGTTTAAGAGAGGGTGAAACTCTCGAGAATGCATGTAAGGATACACTTGCACGTCAGGCATCAGAGGCTAAACGTTACAAAATGTACTATGATATAGATATTGAGGACAAGAGTGTCTATGATGTCATCATATTGACTGATGATATCACTCCTGATGAAGTGGTAGATACGATCCTCGAGGCTGTAGGTGTTAGTACGTGTTAATTAAAGATCCGAAGACATTACCCGATAAATGGGGGAAAAGACCTTCCGATCGTTCAGTGGGAGAATTGCTAAATGCAGGCGTTATTGCTTTGGATAAACCATCAGGCCCCACTTCTCATCAGGCAACAGCTTGGGTAAAAGATGCATTGCATATCGAGAAGGTAGGGCACGGGGGAACATTGGATCCGTATGTCAGTGGAGTGCTTCCAATATGTACGGGAAAAGCTGTTCGTTTGACAGATATCGTTCTTTCTTCTGATAAAGAGTATATTTGCTTAATGAGAATTCATTCAGATAGATCTGAGAGAAGGGTCAGAGAAGTAATGGGAAAATTTTGCGGTAAGATCTATCAGACACCTCCTGTAAGGTCTGCAGTTAAAAGACAACTGAGAATAAGGACCATCAAAGAGATCGAGATTCTTCAGATAAAAGGAAGAGAGATATTGTTCAGAGTTGCATGCGATGCAGGAACATATATCCGTACACTTTGTATGGACGTCGGCGAAGTTTTAGGATGTGGAGCGAACATGCAGGAACTTAGGCGTTCTCGTTCAGGATGTATGACGGAAGCACATGCGGCTACGTTGCATGACCTTACAGATGCTTATATATTTTGGCAGGAACGCGGAAGCGGAGAATGGTTAAGAAGCCTTATTCAACCGATGGAGGTCCTTGTAGATCCGTTGCCTAAGATAGTTGTAAAACCGACGGCTGTAGATGCTATATGTCACGGCGCAGATCTCAATATTCAGGGAATTCATATGTTGGACGACGAGATCCGGAAGAATGCTCTTGTAGCACTTATGACCGCAAGAGGAGAATTGATAGCTATCGGAAAGATGGCGATGTCTTCTGCAAAGGTCATGACTGCCGATCAGGGGAAGGCGGTTAATGTCGACCGTGTATTCATGGATCGCGGCCATTATCCAAAGATGTGGAAGTTCTCTACAGATCTAGAAGAACTCCAAGAGGACATTCAGATAGAGTGATCATTGGAAATCACTATTAATTCGGATGTCTATATCATAGTCAATAGGTGTAGAGGCAATGCCGTTATTTGAAAAGAGTGTTCAGGTCTTCAGTGAAACGGATATTTCTGTAGGGGATCTAGATTACACTGCTCCAGGTTGTTATCGCAATGTTGTCACACGTTCATTTGATGTGAAACCTAAAAGGGTGTTATTCGTCAAGATATCGTCTGATAAGATTGTGGATGTAGTGGTGGCTAACAGCGACGGTTCAGCTGCAGCACATAAAGAGGGTATTACAGATTATGATATTGGGCCCATAATCACAGGTAATAACAAGAATATGGGTATTTTATTAGGAGTTTATCTCGGAGATAAAGCTAAGGTAAATGTTGAGATCCGGATGGAAAAGAAATGAGTTTGCACATTGAAAAAGGAATGAAGGGTGATTTCTGGACAGATCAGTTACCAGAAGGACTTTCACTCATGCG
>JALNYB010000091.1 GCA_023230065.1 Candidatus Methanomethylophilaceae archaeon | reverse complement strand
CGAAAATTCCCTCGAAGCTGTAAGTAAAGCTGCATGTTATGAAGTCAGAGCAAGAGCAAGGACCCGCATAGGTACAAGAATGGGACGTCCTGAAAAAGCAAAAGAACGTATAATGGCACCTAAGGTGGATGCCATTTTCCCAATTGGAGATGTCCAACCAAGGAAAAACATAGATTGCGCAATAAAATCATCGAGGGCAAACACATCCAATCTGAATTCCGAGTCCTCGCCTAGCATTGAGATCGAGGCTGGAAAAAGAGTTTGTCCGAATTGCAGAAAGGAAACATTCCGTACATGGTGCAGAGAATGTAAATGCCATACTGTCGGCATACCGAATATGAAAGCAGCATACACGCCGGGCGGAAGACCGCCAGGGATGAAAATAGATATTGAATTAGAATTCAACGCAGCTCTTGCAAACCTGGGCGAAAAAAGCATTGATGTCAACTGCATGGAAAAACTTATCACAAAAACTAAAACGCCCGAAACACTCGAAAAGGGTATACTGAGAGCTAAAAATAATGTATCACCATTCAAAGAAGGTACTATCCGTTTCGACATGACGGACGTTCCACTTACACATTTCAGACCCAGAGAAATCGGTCTTTCAATTGAGAGAGCCTATGAACTTGGCTACACCCATGACTGGAACGGACAACCTCTAACCGATGTCGAACAGCTAGTCGAGCTGAAAGTTCAAGATATTGTACCATCAGTCGACTGCGGTAATTTCCTTGTAAAGGTATCAAAATTCATAGATGATGAACTTGAAGAACTCTATGGACTGAAAAAATACTACAATGCAGATAACAGAAATGATCTGATCGGTCAGCTCACATACGCCTTAGCACCTCATACCTCTGGATGTATCCTGAGCCGTATCATCGGGTATTCAGATATCAGAGGATGTTACGGACATCCATTCTTCCATGCAGCTAAAAGAAGAAATTGTGACGGAGATGAAGATTGTGTCATACTTGCTTTAGATGGACTGCTGAACTTCTCAAGATCTTTTCTTCCTGACAGACGCGGTGGACTGATGGATGCACCGTTGGTTCTTACTACAAGATTGGATCCTAACGAGATAGACAAAGAAGCCCATAATGTAGATTGTCTCAGAAAATATCCCTTGGAATTCTATCAAGCAGCCATGGATATGAAGGACCCGAAAGAAATTGAAAAGATCATGGACCTCATTGCAGGCCGTATCGGTAAACCCTCACAATATGAAGGGCTAGGATTTACTCATGACACGCACGATATCGCCGAGGGCCCGAAATATTCTGCATATACAACACTGGAAACAATGATGGATAAAATGGAAGCTCAATTGTATCTGGGAAAGAAGATCCGCGCAGTTGACGAAAAAGATGTTGCTACCAAAGTAATCAACAAACATTTCATGCCCGATATGGCCGGAAACCTAAGAAGCTTTGCAGCACAAACAGTAAGATGTACAAAATGCGGAGAAAAATACCGCAGAATACCTCTGTGTGGAGTGTGTACAAAATGTGGACACACCCTCATATTAACCGTCCATGAAGCAAGTGTAAGAAAATATCTGATAGTATCGAAAGAGATCAGCGAGAAATACGAACTTGATGATTATACCAAGGACAGAATCGAGATCCTTTCAATGGCTATGGACTCCGTATTCAATAATGATAAGATAAAGAAATGCAAACTTTCTGATTTCTATTGAAATCTTATTACTTTTAATATATTCAATATGAATTAAAATACAATTTGAGACCCGAAGGCCCCAAATGTAAAAGAAATTTAAAGAAAAAGTTTTCTTAAAGTGCTTCAACCTGCGAAAGTAATTCGCTGGCTTCGGAACTCAAGATCTCTGTTGCCTTGTCGAGAAGCTGTTTCGCTGTGAGTGAACCATCTGTCTCAAAGGTGAAGAAGAAATTCTTGTCGTCACTGTTTATGGTTATTGCACCATTAGAAGGAGCTACACATGACATGCACAATGAACAGTCTGTGGAGTTCTTAACTACGATCTTTCCTCCTTTCTCCTCGAACACATGCCTAGGACAGAGCTTGATGACACGAAGGACATCCGAATCGTTTGCTTTATTCGCATCGATTGTGATGATCGGAAGGTACTTGTAACCTACACCGAATGCTGCCTGCCACTTCACATGTTTCTTGACGGTTCCCATGACAGCTGTTGCATAGATAAGAACAGCCTGTCCGTCTGTCAGTTCGACAATGGGTATGAACTCATCCTTGACCTTGAGCTCGGCGTTTCCCAGAGGAATCATATCGCCTGAGTATACAGTGCAAGGACCGATTTTGTTCAAGCTATACATTATTGTACAGCTTGGACATCCTTCTCCACCGCAGACACATTTGTCCTGATAGGTGAAGAGTTCATAATCGGTAGGTACGGGTACCATTCCCAATCTGTGGGCAATGATCTCGTCGAACAAGGGCGTTACGCTCTCGTACTCCTTATCGTCGACCATGATAGGACCGAGATGGAACTCGACCTTGTCGATAGCCATCTTAGGGATGTCAGACAACATTGTCCTCCTGAGGGCGTTTGCCATGGCAGGCGAGGAGTTCTTAAGAATGAACTTTCCTCTCCTCTCTGCCATTTCGATTATTTCTATGTCCATAAGACGGCCTCCTCAGACCCTGCGTCCTCTGCGTCCGCCTTTCTTCTTGGTTCCATCATGTGGAATGGGTGTGACATCTTCAATACGGCCGATCTTAAGACCTGCCCTTGCGAGTGCACGAATTGCAGCCTGAGCTCCTGGTCCAGGTGATGCAGATTTGTTTCCTCCGGGTGCACGTACTCTTACATGGATACCGATGATATCTTTCTCTCTTGCGGCCTCAGCGATCTTCTCTGCAGCTTTCTGAGCCGCATAAGGCGAAGACTCATCCTTTGCCTGCTTAACGACCATTCCACCGGTTGCTTTGGCTAATGTCTCTGCACCGGTGACGTCGGTAAGTGTAATCATAATGTTGTTATAACTGGCGTAGATGTTTGCGATTCCCCATTTTGCTGCTACCATCAGATCTCACCATCCTCTGCTGTGATTCCTGCTTCCTCTGCGTCTGCTTTCGCTTTTGCTGCTGCTTCTGCGTTTGCTTTAGCCTCTGCGTTTGCTTTAACAACTGCGTTTGCGGCTGCCTGCTCAGTAGAGATCCTCATCGGATGCATCTCATCTGTGAACGGTGAAACTGTGTTGTATTCAACAGAGCCTTCCTCTTCCCTTGTGACGATGTATCCTGGTACTGTGACCTTGTGACCATTGAGGTAGATGTGTCCATGTGTTATCATCTGTCTTGCCTGTTTAACGGTTGATGACAGACCTTTCTCGAAAACAACAGTCTGAAGACGCCTTGAAAGTATATCTGTGTCTTTAAGGGTCAAGATGTCGTTCAAAGTCCCGCCTGTTACCTGGAGAAGTCCGATACGTGCACACTTGTTGAGAAGGGCTTTTGCCTCAATCTCTGCCTGTGCATCTCCACCTCTAAGGCGTGCCTGAAGTTCTCTTGACTGTTTCCTGAAGTTTCTCAGTATAGTCTGTGCTTTCCAAACCTCAGTCTTGTTTTTCAGTCCGAACTGACGAACAATCTCGACCTCGGCCTTGATTCTCTCTCCTTGCCACGGGTGTGACGGAGTGTCGTACGCTTTACGCGGAAATTTAGGGTCTCCCATTCAAATCAAGCCCCTGGAGATTTTCTCTGAACTCCCATTGTGAGTCCTTTTCTTCCGTTAGAACGTGTTCTCTGACCTCTTACCTTGTGGTGTGTCTCGTGCCTGACACCACGGTAACAGCGAATCATCTTCATTCTGTTAATGTCATCTTTCTGGATCAAATCCAGATCATTTCCGATTAGGTGCATATCTGCTCCTGTCTCGTAATCCATCTGACGGTTGATAACCCAGTTCGGAGCATATTCAACGTATGTTGTGATAAGCGTCTCGATCTCTTTGACCTTTTCATCAGAAAGTGTTCCGATCTTGACTGCTGGATCAACATCTGCTTTCTTAACAACGATCTCTGAAACTCTCTTTCCTACGCCTTTGATGCTTTGAAGACCGATAACGGTCCTCTTGTTTCCATCAATATCGCTAGATGCGATACGGACGATATAGTTGAAGTCGTCCTCGACTTTGGTTGCTTCTTTCTTAGCTTTAGCCATTTTTCAATCCTCCGTAAATGTTCCCTGAAGGGAAGTAATTCAAGCACGTATCCTCGAAAGGGTGTGCTCTCAGTGTTCGTTTCTTAGACGGGTCCTGAGTTTACGTAAATCGGCGGATGATCTTATCGTTTATATAGGTTTAGCACGCGCGCATGCATATAGTAAAAAAGAGAGAATAATAGTGCCGACGACCGGATTCGAACCGGTGAATCTCTACAGAAATGGATCTTGAGTCCATCGCCTTTGACCAGGCTTGGCAACATCGGCATGTTTCAACACTGTAATCAGCGGGTAATAGATAAACCTTTATGGCAGAGTCGTCACTTCTGCCTTGGGTCCACCTATGTAGAAGGTATATTCGTGCTGTGACACTATTCCACCTTTTTCCTCTATCAGTTGTGCATAACTTGAAAGTATTCCATGGCGAATGAGTGTCTTCACATGCTTCTCAGCATCTGGGAAGTCACAACTTCTGGCACAGAACGGGAATGTCTTGAATTCTCCTTTAGCATAATCGAAGAATTCCTTTGTTTTAGGATCTGAAATAGGACGCTCCCTCAAAATACGTACAATATTTCCGGGATGACCATTAACAACTGCTCCGCCACCATTTGTCGCAAATGGTTCGATTGCGATTACCATGCCTGCCAAAACCTTCTCGGTCTCTCCATTTGCATAGCTTGGAACAGACAGTCCTGCGTGGAGATTATATGGTTCTATTTGATGCCCACATAGATTCTGAATTGGTTTAAAACCATCAGCTGCGATGCTCATCTCAACTGCGCGTCCAATATCTCCAAGCTCCGTCCCTGCACCGAGAAACTCAGCAACGGTAT
>JALNYB010000090.1 GCA_023230065.1 Candidatus Methanomethylophilaceae archaeon | reverse complement strand
TGACTGGATATTTCCGGTCTGTATCTTTCCGATCTTGTTAGCTATCCAGAGAACACCTTTTCCTATCGGGCTCAAGATGTATTTCATGAATGGTTCAATGAATTTCACACTGTACGTCCGAGTATCATTGGAAATATTTTTGGTGATTTCAGTATTATCTCCGTATAGGGGATGGAACACATGTACGAGGGGCTGTGTGAATCCTACTGATGAGTACTGCATGTTGTCTTTTAGTTCAGTTCCGCAATCCCATGTAGTTGCTGAATCCGTCTTCTTTTTGAATATTTTGAATATAGAATATAATGCGACTACAATGACAACCAATATGACAGATATGACAATAGGATTTAATGAACCCGATATTATGTTTTGTATCTTGTATTCGAAACCGAAGGTGCTGCACATGCTGTTCATGATCGAATCTATAACAGGCATTGAGAATATGCCCAGTCCTATGCATACAACAGAAAGTATGAACAAAGGTACCATCGTTATACTGTCGATCTTCTCTGGTTTGGCAACGGCCTCGGATCTTGGACGTCCCAAGAACATGAATCCGTAAAGTCTGGCGTACGAGACAGCTGCCATCATTCCACAGATGCCCAAAACTGTGACTATAAGTGGTAATGCAATATTCATGATGGATGTTCCGGTACCGGCACTGATGACTGTTTTGATCATGAGCCATTCGCTGACGAATCCATTCAGTGGAGGTATTGCCGCCATAGAGAGAGTTCCTATAAGCGCGAACACAGACAGTACTGGCAGGACCTTTGCCAGTCCGCCCATCTTTTCAATAGCATGTTCTCCGGTGCATCTCTCAACAGTACCCACATTGAGGAGCATCAGCGATTTAAAGAACGAATGGTTGATAGTATGAAGTACAGCAGCAGTCAGTATCATGATAACATAGCTGTTATCAAATCCCATTTGAAGGAATAGGGTTCCTGTTGCCATGCATATTATTACCATTGCAATATTTTCCATGCTGGAGTATGCAAGGATCCTTCTAGGTTCCGTTTGGATGAGAGATTCTAGCGCCCCCCAAATAGCGCTTCCCGAGGCAATTACAAGTAATGCCAGAGGAAGGATTATGTTGTCTG
The DNA here is from genome assembly GCA_023230065.1 of Candidatus Methanomethylophilaceae archaeon. Classification (GTDB taxonomy): domain Archaea; phylum Thermoplasmatota; class Thermoplasmata; order Methanomassiliicoccales; family Methanomethylophilaceae; genus JALNYB01. The sequence goes on along the minus strand of JALNYB010000090.1, from coordinate 3,903 downwards.
GTATCCCGATCCAAAGGAATGATGCCTTCATAAGAAGTACTATCGCTACATTTGAACAGACAGTTGATAACAAGGCAATTGTATGAATAGGTGCGGAATTGTAAAGGTCTGGCATCCACACATGGAATGGTATCGAACCTAATTTTGTTCCGAATCCTATGAACAGTAATAGTATCATTCCGGCGGAAAGGCCCGTACCTACCAGGGAGCTAACGGGGTCCATATCGGAGAGGATGCCTGTTCCCGAAATATACCACATAGCCGCGAATACGGTCATGATGATCAGACCTCCGAAGTGGGTTATTGTAAAGAATCTCCATCTGGCTGCTTCATCCGCTCCACAGGTCATCAAGAATGTTGTCAGTGTTATGAGTTCCCACGACATCAGCAGAAGGATCACGCTATCTGCACACATCGCTAATATGCACGCAATCAAAAGGATATTCAGCATACCTACATACTTCGTTCCGTAGTCTTCTTTGAATTTCACCATGTGTATGAGAACCATCATGAAAACCAAGGATGAGAAGGAGATCATCAGTGATGACAGTTCATCAAATTTTATTTGATATGTACCCAACGCCGAAGGTATCGGGAAAGTGTAGATCATCGTGTCTAGATAATCAATTATCAAGAATGTGAAAACTCCAATAAGACATGATATGAAACATAATGCTGAGCCTATAATTTTTGCATATCTGTTTTTTGAAGGGAACAGCGATAGTAAAATGCCGATGAGTGCTGGTATGAATAATGCTACGATAAAAGAGTCGATTGAGAACAGTTATTTCACCAGATACATATTTTTACAGACTTGCCTGTGTTGCAGGCGCATTACACCCGACCGTAGGAAGAGCATGACATAAAGCTTTCTATGACAAACGAATTATCCAAGATATCTATTTTATTCGGTTCTTCAAGAATTTGTTTTGTTTATTGTTTCCAGTAATCTACACCTGCGCGTCCCATTGCAATTACATTTGCATCAGGGCTGGCCTGCGGTGTTTCACAACCAGGGGCTAGTATTAATCCGCCATCGCGTCCTGCGGTATCGATGCATCTGTAGCATTCTTTTGTGATTTGTTCTGGGGTTCCGGAAAGTATTAGACCGACAGGATCGACATTTCCCATGAGTGCTAATTTTTTGCCTGCTTTCGATCTCGCTTTGGAGATATCGACTGCGTGATCGAAACTAAAGCAATCAACTCCGATTTCACTAAGCATAGGCATTATTTCTAATGATCTTCCACAGATATGTACGAACGCAGGCACATCGTAATTCTTTTTCACATCATCAATTACTGTTTTGATGGGGTCGTAGGAGTACTCTTTGAACATATCGGGTGAAATCATATCTTCAGAAGATGTAGGGTCTGCCATCCACATAAGTGTGGCTCCTGCATCGATCATGACCTTTTCTTGTGCAGATATGAACGGAGTTACTTTTTTCAATAATGATTGAACGATCTCTGGATCCATGAAGAATTGCATTAGCATCTGCTCTGTACCCATGAGATATCCTGCTGTTGAAAATGGTCCCCACGAGAGTCCGCATATATGAAGATCTTCTTCAAGCATTTTGCTTGTTTCTTTCAAAGCTTCGACGACTCCTGTTGTGAATTGGGGACATTCTTTTGCTTTGCTAGGATCAAAGAATGCGAGTCCATCTATGTCTTCTTCGGTTTCAACAGCATGTTTTTTGATAAATCCATAATCGTCTGAAGGGAATCTTACGTCCATTCCCATGTCTGCAAATACGATCTGCGAATCAAGGACAGGCTTTACAAAATCAGAGTGTGTTTTCAAAGCGTAGTCAATGGATACTTTTGCGGATACTTCTGGGTGCCATCTCGCATCGTCTACTGATATTCCGGCACTGCGGGCAGATGTGACAACAGCAAAATTATTGACAGGCGTCCTATTAGAAATTTCATGTTTCAATGCACATTCTACGCAAGTTCTGTGTCCCATGTCTTTCATAAAAAAATCCCCTGTAAGTTAATGGCAGTATCAAGTGTTAGAAGGATAATAATTATTGGGTCATTTGTTTCTCTTCAGGACATCAATAATAAAGTTGGTGAATTCATTCGTAGTCGATGTTCCGCCGACATCTGGTGTTACCTTGCCTTTTGAATAAACTTCTCTTACAGCTTTTCTGACATTTTCTGCATCCAATGGACATCCTATTTGATCTAATGCCATAGCGCTCGAAAGGATGGCAGATGTAGGATTGACGAAACCCTTTTCGGCCATTTCTAATTTAGGTCCATACATTGGTTCGAAAAGGCCAGTGCTATCTCCTATGCTACCCATCGGCGTGAGGTAGCTTCCTCCGACCATTCCTGCTGCTACACCAGCAAGCGAGATACCATAGAGGTCCGTAGATACTATGACATCCAACATTTCAGGATTCATGGATAACTCCGATGCAGCAGCATCGATCTCCAGATCATTCATTAGGAATTCGGATGCTGCGAATTCTTTGTAGAAGAGATCTGTGAACATTCCGTCAGAAACAGGGAACAGGCTTGTTCTATGTGCACAGGTGATCGTCTTCCTCTGTTTGATCTCGGCTACTTCCATTGTTTTTTTAAACAGTTTTTTACAGCTGTTCTTCGACATGTACCGTTCGATGGTCACACCGTCTAGATTTTCCTTCTCTATGACGTTCATTAAAGAATCGGGATTGCCAGTCATTAGAATTAGGTCGATTCCAGGGGTCCCTAAAGTTTCGCAAAGAGGGAAGAATTTTCTGACGATCGCATACATGTTCAATTGCTTTTTCAGCACTCTGAGTGGATTGCGGTATGCGATATCCTTCGGTCTGTCTATGATAACGCCTGCGATTATGGCATTAGAATCGGTTGCTAGGTCTATGGTCTCGGCGGGAAGATAATTTTCAGTCTTATCATAAGCTGTGAGCCCGATATCACCGTAAGTAAAATCGACATCATCGGTAGCACATTTGAGTACGCTTACCGCAGCGGATATGACTTCAGGCCCCACACCGTCACCAGGGAGGACCAGTATCTTCTTCGCCATGAGACCACACTCACAGAAGTCTGTCTACAAGACCCGCGTATATGAGTGGGAGGGTTATTGTCGCATCCCCTTCAACGGTCATTTTCTTAGCGTTTTCTTTGACCTTACCCCAAGATACAGCCTCTCTTATACGTGCTCCTGATAAGGATCCATCGTATTCTTCTGCTGTTGTGAGATATATACAGTAATCTAATCCTCCACGGAATTGGTTCCACCAGATAACGTGATGTTTGGAGATTCCTCCGCCGATGATTATAGCGCCAGTAGTGTCTGCATCATTGGTCATTTCACTGAGCATTTGCTCGTCTGCGAAGAGATCTATCCTTAGTTTTCTATGTGTCTGGTAGTACATCCAGAGTTGGCATCCGAAGGAACCGTCTGTGATTCCAGGGACTACCATCGGAATATGGTTTTTATGACACTGATAGAGAAGGCTGTCCTCGCTATTGATTTTCTCACCGACTTTATCGATGATTTCATGTGTAGTGAGTGATTGTGTTTCTGCGAAGATATCCTCGAACATGGGTAGAAGATTATCTTCTAATACGACACCGTAACATGAGTCAGGAACGAGAACGTTTCCGAGTCTGCTGATTTCGTAATCGTCTCTGAGCATAGCATCATCCATCATAAAGTCGCCTTTGTAGTAGTGGGCGAAATGCCTTGATAGGTCGTGATCGAGTGTTCCGCAGGTTGTGATTATAAGGTCAACCATATGATTCTTTACCATGTCTACAATCACACCACGGGTTCCAGTTGCCATGATGCAGGCAGGGAAGGAGAGAATCTTAAGGCATCCTTTTTTCTTGTTCATTGCTTCTGCAACGTCTGTTGCATCCGCAAGCTTTTGCGCTGTGAATC
>JALNYB010000013.1 GCA_023230065.1 Candidatus Methanomethylophilaceae archaeon | reverse complement strand
TCGAAGGGATAAAACATGGCTGGTGAAGACAATACTCTCAAGACAGGTACGACCACAATTGGGCTCAAAATCAAAGACGGTATCATTTTGGCATCGGATCAGAGAGCAACAATGGGTAACCTTATTGCCAATAGCAATGTGCAGAAAGTCTACCAGCTTTCAGATAATCTCGGTATGACAATTGCGGGATCCGTCGGGGATGCACAGCTCATGGTAAGGTACATGCAGAGTGAAATTTCGATCTATTGCATGAAGAGAGGTTCACAGATGTCCGTAAATGCCGCAGCTACGCTCGTGGCATCCGTCATCCGTCAAGGATTCTACCTCGGGCTTATCGTCGGAGGATATGATGCAACAGGCGGTCATGTTTTCAGTATCGACGGAGCAGGAGGATATATCGAGGATAATTACATGTCGATAGGATCCGGGTCTGTCTTTGCTTATGGTGCACTTGAGGCTTACTACAAGACCGATATGACCAAAAAAGATGCTATCGATGTTGCTATAACAGCATTGAACTCCGCAAGGAGAAGAGATAACTGCACCGGAGACGGTATGCTAATCTCGTTTATCGGATCAAAGGGATACGAATCTATTCCTCAGGATCAGATTAAAGTCCGCTGTGCTGAATTGGGATTCAAATATCCAAATTGAATCCTTTCAACACTTTTTTAAACTTTTTTAAACTGTTTTATAAATTTAGCAGGATTTCATATGAACCCAGATAGACTATTTGAGAGTCTTAGAGAAGAGGTCAAGAAACTTGTTCCATCAGATATGAACATTTCTTCGATCGAATTTGAAGGCCCGATCATTGCGATATATACAAACGAGTACGATAAGTTCAGTGGAGATGACAGTATCGCCAGGAACTTGGCGCAGGGACTCAGAAGAAGAGTAGATATAAGGCCTGATCCGAAAGGATTGGAAGATTCTTCCATAGTTGACGCTAAGATACGCGCAATGATTCCTGAATCGGCTCAATTATTCGATATTAATTTCGTCCCTGAGACAGGAGAGGCCATTATCGAAGCTATAAATCCGAACGAGGTTGTAGGAAAAGAAGGTCAGCTTCTTTCCGAGATCAAAAAAGAATCCGGATGGAATGTAAAGGTCATCCGTGCACCTCCGATACCTTCGAAGACTGTTTCTGATGTCAGAGGATACCTTCGTGCCAATCAGGATGAGAGACAGGCTATGTTAGAACATGTGGCAAGGAGACTTGCCAGATCTGTACTCGAAGGAGAACAATGGGTCAGGATGACCACGATGGGAGGATTCCGGCAGGTCGGAAGATCTGCTACTCTCCTAACAACAAGGGAAAGTAAAGTTCTTATCGACTGCGGATTAGATCCAAACAGTGATGCGACACCGTATTTCGGTATTCCGGAGGCCCAACCTCTCAGCGAGTTGGATGCGGTTGTTATTACACATGCTCATTTGGACCATTGCGGAACACTTCCTGCACTTTTCAAATATGGTTACGAGGGTCCAGTTTATTGTACTCCTCCGACCAGAGATCTTATGGCACTGCTTCAGTTGGATAATATCAAATTGGGATTCGGTGAATCTAAGAAGGTTCCATATGAAGCACAGCATGTGAGAAAGGAAATGTTACACACAATTCCGCTGAAATATAATGAGACTACAGATATTGCACCCGATATCAGACTCACACTTCATAATGCAGGACACATTCTTGGTTCTTCTATTGCCCATTTCCATATTGGAGACGGACTGCACAATGTTGCGTTTACAGGAGATACTAAGTTCGAGAAGACCTGGCTTTTCAATCCGGCCAACAACAGGTTCCCCAGATTGGAGACACTCGTCATCGAGTCTACATATGGCGGACATAATGATATTCAGCCATCCAGGACAGACGCTTCTGAAGAGATGAAGGCTCTCTTGGTAGAAGCAATGAACCACAATGGAAAGGTGTTGATCCCGGTATTCGCAGTAGGAAGGTCACAGGAGGTCATGCTTGTCATTGAAGAACTCATGCGTACCGGACAGATTCCGCCAGTGCCTGTTTATTTGGATGGTATGATCTGGGAAGCAACCGCAATTCACACAGCATATCCCGAATATCTCAATAGTCAGTTGAGGACACAGATATTCCAACAGAATGAGAATCCTTTCCTATCATCTATCTTCCATCGTGTGGAGACATCTGCGATGAGAGAAGAGATCTGTCATTCTCCTGATGCATGTATCGTATTGGCAACAAGCGGTATGATGTCAGGAGGGCCGGTCCTCGAATATTTCAGAGAATGGGCCGATGACGAGAAGAATTCGCTACTATTCGTAGGATATCAGTCCGAGGGAAGTATCGGACGTACAATCCAAAGAGGACGTACAGATATTTCTTTCAATAACAGAGGAAAGCAAATAGATGTCAATATCAGGATGAACCGTGTTACAGTTGATGGATTCTCTGGACATTCGGACAGAAGGCAGCTTATGAAGTACATATCTTCATTGGAGCCAAGACCCGATAAGATCATCATCGGTCATGGTGAAGATAGGAAATGTACAGATCTAGCCTCTTCGATCTATAAGAAGTTCAATATAGAGACAAAAGCGCCTTTGAATCTTGAGACCATAAGATTGAGATGATAAAATGAGGTCTGTTGTAGCAATATCCGGCGCTTCGGGAATTATCTACGGTGTGCGGCTCCTCCAGGAATTACCTGGAGAGAAGATACTTGTGATATCCGAAACAGCGAAAGCCATAATACCCACAGAGACTGGAATGACAGTCGAACAAGTGGAGGCTTTGGCGGATAAGGTGTATTGTGATACGGATCTTTTTGCTTCGATCTCTTCGGGTTCTTATGATTATGATTGCATGTTCGTTGCACCATGCAGTGAATCATCTGTTGCTAAATTCGCATGCGGAATCGCAGATACTTTGATATCCAGAGCTGTTTCCGTATGCATCAAAGAAGGAAGGAAACTTATTATCGTACCAAGGGAGACACCCAAAAGTGCGATAATGCTAGAAAATGAATTGAAATTAGCTAGGTGCGGAGTCGTCATAATGGATGCCAACCCCGGATTCTATCCTGGCCCCAAGTCCGTTGAAGATATGGTCAATTTCATTGTCGGAAGATGTCTCGATAGGGCATGTATCCAACACTCATTGTTCAAAAAATGGGGAGAATGAGTTTTAGAAATAGGTTTATTCAAGAAGAATGGCAGGCCTTCCTGGTATAGCGATCTTCGCTTTGTTCTGAGGGTCGTATAGATCACTCTCGTCTGCAGAGTACACTTTCACGGGTGTTCCAAGTTCAGATGAAAGGAATTCTTCTGCAGATCTCAGAAGAGCCGTCTCATCCAGATCAACAATGGGTCTTTTCTCTTCTATAGAGGATCTCGAAAATTCTGTAGCGATCTTTTTCGCAAATTCTGATACAGCTTTTCCGTTTTTTCTCATGTTCTCGTCGGACATGCACCTCTTGGTAAGAGAAGGAATATCAAGTTTGTTTTCTTCTTTCATTTCGAGAGCAAATTTCATGACATTAACTTTCCATGCTGCCGAGGTGTAAAGGACGATCTTCTCGGCGTTCACATTCGCTACTTTCTCGATCTGTGCGACATCTGCCATTACTTCTCTGATAAGTTCCTCTCCGTATTCTGCGGATGAGGAGATGACATCTGCATCCGGTAATTGAGATGCAGAGACAAAATTTTCAAACCCTGCTTTATTCCAGAGTTCTTCTGCAACATGAGGTGTAACAGGCATCATGCATTGGATCCATATTCTGAGTGCGTTATTGAGGGTTTCTTTATTCTTTCCGCCACGTCTGTTGTACCATCTTATGTCATTCAACATTTCATAGTATGTGACGGTCGCAGTGGCTCTGAGGTCATATTTTTCCATGGCTGTACGGATCTCTGTGATATGTGTATTGAATCTCGACATGAGCCAGTCATCGATATCTGATTTCGGAATGTCTGATTCCGATGTTATGAGGTCTTCTACAGTTCCAATGATCCTGTCGAGTCTCTGACGGTATGTCATGACTATGTCCTCATCCCATTCGACATCAACGAACATGGAGGCTACATGGGCATAGTATAATCTCATCGCATCTACACCAAATTTCTGTGCTGCTCCAGGTATCGGCTGAGCTCCTCCTTTGGATTTGGAGATCTTGCTCTTCTTACCGGTAATATACCAATTGACCAAGATACCACGAGGCTGCATTTTCTCTGGAAGGATGGCCTGATGGTTCATAAGGAATACCGGGAAGTGGACGGTCATGTGTTCTTTTCCGCCGAGATTGATATCCAATGGATACCAATACTGTACATCTTTGCGGATTTTCTCTAGAAGTTCTTCGTTGATTCCTGTCTTCTCAGAAATGTCGGACAGTTGTCCTTTTTCGAGTACGACATAATCAAAGAAGTCCTCGGTCATGTTATCAGGTTTGATCTGACCTTCGTTAGCATATAGTGATATTGTGTAATAGAGAGGATATAGTGTGGAATCTGAGATGGCTTCGATGATCCATTTGTTGTCGAACGGAAACTTGGTACCTAACCAGTTACCTTGTCTGACACATGCTCTCTCCCTGAACCAGTTGAGTACGCCGTGAATATTTTCATAGTATTCGGTAGGATTGATGTCCATCGTTTTACAGTGTTCGCTAGTTTTATCTGTGAGTTCTTGATCGCCGTAATTTATGAACCATTGATCGTCGATCTTTTTGATATGAACAGGTTGTCCGCATCTGCAGACCACTTCTTCGGTAAGATCGTGGAATACTTCTGCTTCTCCCGCTGCGATCATAGCATCCTTCATTTTGTCCTTGGCTTCCTCAACGCGCATTCCTGCGAATTTTCCGCAGGTGTCCTTCATCTTACCCATGTGGTATCCATCTTTGTAGACTTGTTTTTTAGCATCTACAAGTTTTGGATCTCCGGGTTCTTTTATGCTGAATTTGTCGATCATATCTTTTGCAGGGAAATCTCCATATCCAGATATCGATATGATTGATATTGGGACCACAGAATCAATAAGTTCTTGAGATAATCCGTATTCTGAGATCATCTTTGGATCTTTTTTTACGGCTTCGAGTGAGATCCAGTCATCGGGAGCGTCGGAAGGAACAGATGTTACAAGTCCTGTACCTACAGCTGGATTGCAGAATGCCGCGGGGAACACTGGAATATCACGGTGTATCATAGGTGCTTCGCACATCCATCCTATCATATCATGTCCTAGAATAGTGCCAACGATTTCGATGTTATTCATCTGGAGTTTGAGTTTTTCAGCCGCTTGAGACGATACGATCCAAGTTTCTTCTCCTTTCTTTATTTCTTTGTATTCTACCTCTGGATTTACCCAGAAACATACCTGGCCGTAAACGGTCTCAGGCCTTAGTGTTGCGGCGACAAGGTATTTGTCTTTGCATTTGAATTTAAGAAGTGTGTATTCCTGTGTTTCTGCGTTTCCACCTTTAGATATATCTGTTTCAGATGCATCTACGGCCACAGGTCCGCAGTTTGGACATGCGGGTGCGAAGTACGGTTTTTGAAAAAGTAGGTTAGCATCTTTGAGTTTTTTGAATTGCCATTGAATAAATTTCCCATAATCAGGGAATAATGTGCAAGTAAATCTTCTCCAGTCTGCCAGGAATCCGAATTTTTTCCAATAATCATTCACATAAACGTCATTGAAAAAGTTGACAACGCCCATGGGATCTTTGAGCTGTTCTAATTTGTCTTCAGGACATCCATTCCTTATAAGATAATCAATTAGATCTTCATCTTTGTTTGAAACTCTGGAGGCCAGACTGATGGCGCCATTGCCTGTTGCATGGGTACCTACAGGAAATAGGACATTGTATCCAGTCATGCGCTTGTATCTTCCGATGGCATCAGTATAGGTATATCCTCTGAGGTGTCCGACATGAAGGTATCCTGTAACTCCGGGATATGCAAATATCAACATGAATTTAGGTTTGCTATCATCTCTGTTTGCTATGTTGAGCTCATTGTCAGACCATTTTGTCTGCCATTTTTTCTCCATCTCACTGTAATCGTATGCCATTTGAGGTCCCTTACATCACTATACTCGCGTGAATGAAACCTTTTAATATATAATATTCGGATAGATCAGTATATCAGATGCAGATTTATGTCTTGATTTTATGAAAATGGTCAAGAATATTTCTGTAAGACAAATATCATAATTTGTATGACGTTGTCCGACATTTTTAAATATACGTAAGTCGTGATAGTTATTGGCGAGAAGGGATGGGACTCTGTATCGCTGAGGATGAAGTATGGCCGAAGAAGGAACCAAAGTCACGATTAGGATGGGACCATTGGAAATCCAGAAAATGGAAGACTACATGGCTGAAAATGACATTGGAAATCGTTCAGACTTCATTCGCGATGCTATAAACGGATACATTGAGGCTCAAAAGGCGGATATGTCCGATGCGGGAAACGAAGGAGGACTCTTCGTTCACCTTAATGATGTCCAGTTGGCAACTCTAGAGAATCTGAAACAGGATGGGATTTGTTTCACCACCGAGGAGTTTGTCAGGAAATGTGTCCTAGATAGGATCGTTTCTACCGAATCTGAACAAGATTCGATCAGTCGCTCATTGAAGGCGGCTCAACTGGCTTCTAAGATGAAATGAAGAGAAAGTTGAAATTGTCAGACAGAGGGTGGGAAGGCGCTAACGCGCTTCTTTTGTCTGACAATTTCAAACTTCTTTAAGTTCACAATTAAGTAACGGGGGATGCAAAATGGTAAACACAATAGAGTCGGACTATTCGGTCACGATTGAACCGCGTATAGTGGTAGTTGGCGTCGGCGGAGCGGGTTGCAACGTTGTTAGCAGCATATACAAAGCGTGCAGTTCAGTGGATACCATTGCCATCAATACTGATAAGAATGCACTTCTTGATTCTTCAGCTGATAAGAAGATCTTCATCTGTAAGACAGTAACAAAGGGAGAAGGTACCAGAGGAGATGCAAGACTTGGAAAGAAGTGCGCACAGGTGCACGAGGATGAAATCAGGGATGCAATTTCTGGACACGATGCAGCTTTTATTGTTGCAGGTCTCGGCGGAGGAACAGGAACCGGAGCGGCCGCTGTCATCGCAGATATTTGTAACACTCTGAACGTGATGACGTTTGTCATAGCTATCAATCCGTTCTCCTTCGAGGGATCCAGGGTTGAGGTTGCAGCGCAAGGTCTTAGATCCATTAGAGCTGTATGTCCCTACGTATTTCCAGTGGAGAACGAGCTTGTCTTGAACCAGATTCCAGATGTAACTATCAATGAGGCATTTGATGCCGTTAACAGAAGCATCAAAGCTACCATAGATGATATGATAGATGCTATTCCTGTGGAAATGGAAGATCAGATCAGAAAGATCCATTCAAGCAAATCCATAAAAGAAAAGACAGAGATGGATAGCAAGTATCGCGAATATGGACTCGGCGGTATACTGGCTTACTATGGTATGAGAATTTAAACTTCAAAAATACAAAGAGCTGAATTGCTCATTTGTATTTTCTTATTTTGTTAAATAACGTTTATTACGCTTTCTATTAGTTTGAATCACGAGATTAATTTTTGTTGAAAAAAGATATTAGTCGTGAGTCATTTTTGTATAACAATGATATAAATGAAAAAAGGGGATTTTATCCCCTTGAAATTTATAATGGGTTTTGGTTGGACATGGCATCAAAGCCCATATCAAATGCTTTCGAATTCAGGTCTTTGAATTTCTCGGGAACAGTTTCTAATAATACTTCTTTTAGAAGATTTTTAGACAAAGGGAATCCCTTTGTAGCTGCGACTGCACCGATCATTACTGCATTGGCAGCAACTGCTTTTCCTGCGGATATTGCAATCTTGGTTGCCTCGATAGTCATAAGATTATCTGAAGATAGTGAGCGGACAAATTTCACAAGGTTATCGATATCAGGATATTCTTCGAATCCTGCTGCTACCATCGAAGGGTAAACCGGATCAAGGTTCATCAGAATAGATGAATTCTTGTTGATAAGCGATATCGATCTGCATGTTTCTACGGGTTCGAATCCCATAAGAAGGTCTGCTCCGCCTGTAGCTTCCAGAGGACTTATGACATCGTCACCAAAACGCAATGTACAAAGAACGCTTCCACCTCTTTGTGCCATTCCGTGAATCTCACTCATTGATACTTTATAGCCTGACCTCATGGCAGCATTTCCAAGTACCATCGAAGCGAGGAGGACACCTTGCCCACCGACACCGACGATTTGAACTGTGTACTTCATTGTTTCACCTTTATTGCGTTTTTAGGACAGACATTTGCACACATTCCGCATCCGATGCACTGTGTGGAATCCACTTCTACTTTTTTGTCTTTTTTGATAAGGGCAGGACATGCGATCATTTTCAGACACGTGTAACAATGTATGCAGAGGTCCTGATCCACTACACACTGCTTTGGAATCAATAGTTTTTGTTTTTTAAGTTCCAGAGGACAAGCACATTTCGAGATCACTACAGCGACGCCATCGAAAGCCATAGCATCTTTCATCACCTGTTCTGCGCCTTTTACATCATATGGATCGATGGTTTCAACGAATTTGACGCCGATACCTTTTACGAGTTTTTCAACGTCAATAGCATCCGTATTTACATTACCGTAATGCCTTCCAGTTCCAGGGTTGGGCTGATGTCCAGTCATAGCTGTTGTTCTGTTATCTAGAATCACCATAACGATCTTATGGTCGTTGAATAGCGCAGATGTGAGTGCAGGAACTCCTGAGTGGAAGAAGGTAGAGTCTCCAATGAATGCAATGGCTTTCTGGTCTGTGACTTGAGCAAATCCGCCTGCTGCTCCAGCGCCTCCTCCCATACAGATGATAAAATCGGCCGCGTTGAATGGTGGTTGTACACCGAGAGTGTAACATCCAATATCCGAACAATAGACGACATTTTGATTTCCTACTGCTTTTTTTGTTGCAGCGTACATTCCTCTGTGGGGACATCCTGCACACAACGTCGGAGGCCTCGAAGGAAGTTTTATCGTGCATGGATCAAGCGGAATAGGCATGTCCTTTACTTTGACTATGTTTTTGATGCCTTTCAAGACATCGGGAGAGAATTCCCATGCTCTGGGAAGATGTCCGGTCCTTTTTCCGTATATAGGAACTGCAAGCTGATTTTGACCGGAGATACGAAGGACCTGATCTTCTAAGAATGGTTCTAATTCTTCTACGATGATGATCGCTTTCTTTCCTTTGATGAAATCTTTGATCTTGTTCTCAGGAAGTGGATTTGTGAATCCGAGTTTTAGGATGGAGATGTCAGAAATGAATTCTTTGACGTATGTATAGCTTACACCCGATGTGATAATTCCGATCTCTCCAGAACCTTCTATGAAATTATAAGGTGATACTTCAGATAGTTCCTGTGCTTTTGCATAAAGTTCTAGGAGTCTCACTCTGTTACCTCTTGCATATGCTGGTATGTTAACGAATCTTTTATCATCCTTTACAAAGTGGCCACTTGCAGGCGTATCTATTATATTTCCAAATTTCACGATGGAACGGGCATGATTGACCCTCGTGGTCGTCCTGTAAATCAGAGGCAGGGTCAGCTTCTCTGATATTTCGTATGCTCCTTTGATCATATCTTTCGCTTCTTCCGGTGTGGAAGGTTCTATCATTGGCAATAGTGCCAATGTGGAATAATAACGGTTATCTTGTTCGTTCTGGGAGCTGTGTGTCGACGGATCGTCGGCAGACATTATGAGCATTCCACCTTTGATTCCTGCGTATGCTAGGGTCATCATAGGGTCTGCAGCAACATTGAGTCCGACGTGTTTCATAAATACGAATGATCTAACGCCTGAAGATGCTGCAGCGGCGGATACTTCCATTGCTACTTTCTCGTTGGATGAGAATTCAAAATACATACCGACCTTGTCAGACATCTCCTCAAGTATGTTTCCGACCTCAGAAGACGGTGTTCCAGGATATGTGGATGCGAATTTCACGCCTGATTCCACAAGTCCCCTCACGATTGCCTCATTACCGAGTAATAATTCCTGCTCACTCTTTTTCAGAATGTTTGCCATTAGGATACCTCAAATCAATGGAGGTATATTCTGTCTATTGTTTAATTCTATTTCTTTACCATATTCATTCATAAGACATTTCACAAACATCGTTTTATTTTGTTCGATAATTTTTTTGAGAAGTATGATAAGTTGCAGCATGTAGAATTTGTAAATACATTAAGAGTTTATGATATCTTACGCCACATGAATATCATGGTTATTTGGTTGTATCAATCATGTAAATGTGTAAAAATGAGTCTAAGGAAACATAAACAATAAAAACAAGAACTATGGTGCTGTTGCAATATCAAGCGAGGGTAGCCAAGCCTGGAAAAGGCGCAGGACTTAGGATCCTGTTCTTAGTGATACAGGGGTTCGAATCCCCTCCCTCGCACCAATTATCATTTTCAGATGTTGTGATTTTATCAGAATCTGATTAATTTTTGAATCGTATTGTTTCATTCCTGTAACAGCACTTTAAGCGGTAATATTCTTTGATATCTGAATATCTTAGACGAGGCAGTAACCGACGAAAATAGGAAATGTTTCTCATTGACAATCAGATCCTATGTTATTTGATCAAGAGATTACGGGGCAGTATTGATTTGTAATAGGTCTTTACAAACAGTGAGGCCTTGTTATTCGGTTGGTTCATCATTAGCCATGTGTTAATCTTTGTATATAGCCATATGAAAAATATGTCACCAAATATGATTTTAGGCATTATTAATGATAAAATGATAAAAAATATCACATGAATACATATCAGAAGTTGAATATGTGCCATATTGTTAAATATATCAGGTCTATCCAAAAAGTATGCTTATTCTGGCGCAAGCCATTACAAAATCGTTCGGACCCGTCAAAGTGCTAAGAGGTGCCGATCTCCAGATCAACGAAGGGGACCGTATTGGACTTATCGGATTGAATGGTGCCGGTAAAAGCACATTTCTTAAGATCCTTTTAGGTGAGATCAAACCTGATACAGGTGAATTGGTCCGTCGTACAGATAAGATCGGATATTTGCAACAGTTCGCAGAGTCGTCCTCATCAGTTACTGTACGTGAAGTTCTTCATCGCCCTTATGGTCATATAGAGTCAGTCGAGATCCGTATGCATGAACTCGATGATATGATGACATCTGGTAAAGACATTGATTGGAATGCAGTTGCAGCAGAATATTCTGATCTGGAAACTCAACTGGCCAAATTCAAGGTCCAGGATGAAGATAAATTAGCCAGATCGCTTGAGAAAGTAGGTCTATCGGTCGATCTGATGGATCGTGATATGGAATCTCTTTCAGGAGGAGAAAGGACCAAAGTAATGATCTCGCGTATCCTTGTTCAGGCGGAAGAATGCGATCTCCTTGTCATGGACGAACCAACATCGCATCTGGACATCGTGACAGTGGAATGGCTAGAAGATTACATCATAAAGACGCATTGTGCTGTCTTGGTTATCAGCCATGACAGGTATTTCCTCGATAAGATAGCTACACGCATGGTAGAGATATCAGGCGGAAAGACCCGTGAATACAAAGGCAATTACACGGACTTCGTGGATAAGAAGACAATGGATGTCGAGCGTATGCAAAAGGAATACGAAAAATACGCTAATAAAAAGAAACACGAAGAAGAGGTCATCGATCAGATGATCAGGGATTGCAAGTATCTTTCAAGTCATAAGAGCAGAGAGAGAACAGCGGCTAAGATGGAAGTTAAGGATAGACCTGAAGATGTAAAGGATATTTCTGTGAGGATGCAGTCCGTTCAGAAATCCGGGAAGAATGTATTCTTGGCTCATGATCTTACGGTTGCATACGGCGATGATGTTGTTCTCAAGAATGTTGAAATAGATATTCAAAAAAGTGATAAGATCGGCGTATTCGGAGGTAACGGAGAGGGAAAATCAACTCTCATAAAAGCACTTCTTGGCCAAATTCCCAGCACAGGCGAGCTATGGCTTGCGCCCGGTGCAAAGATGGGTTACTATTCACAGCATCATGAAGGTCTCGATCTCATGCTTACAGCCGAAGAACAGTTGGTTCATGTAGTAGGTTCTGATAGACGCGGAGATGCAAGAGCTATGCTTTCCAAACTCCTGCTTGAGGGAGATGATGTAGAAAAACCGATGAAGATGCTCTCCGGAGGACAGAGGGCAAAGGTCGCATTGAGCTTGTTGCTTTTGAATGGAACTAATCTTCTGATCTTGGATGAACCTACGAATTATTTGGACATTCCTGCCAAGAATGCGATGGAAGCCGCTCTTGAAGAATATGATGGGACTGTTATGGTCATCACTCATGATAGGTACTTCTTGGATAATATTTGTACAAGGGTCATCGAGGTCAAGGATCACACCGCGATAACTTATGCAGGAAATTATTCTGATATGAAGGCACATGAAAAACCAAACACCGTTATTCTAGAGGCTGAGGAATTCCGTGTACTCACACCGTTTACCGAGTGGGTGACAAGAAAAAAATTCTCTAAAGGTGACAAGGTGATGATAGTTCCTGCAGAGATGAAGAATTATCAGACCGCTTTCGATCAAGGAAAATTAAAGAGTACGGGTAACAAGAGGAAGATCACAGTTCCTGTTGTTCTAGATGATTCTGCGTCCAAGGAATCAACGTTCACAATCCACAGATCTAATTCCTAATTTTGATGTTGTATCCACAAATGGACAACAATATCATTATTTTATACAATAAGGATAATAATGCCCATAAAGGTTAATATACTCTTTTTTTGCTCCCAATGGTATTGGATGTGAGCTTATTAAAGACAAAGTGATTGTGTTAATCATTGTCCTTATCGAAATTATGGCAGCAGGCAGCATATATGTGCTTTCAATGAATGATGAAACTCATTCGTTGGACGTCTCTGTTATTGCCAGAGTAAATACCGATGGTTCTGGAATTTATATCCAGAACGGATATACTCTGAGTGATTTTTTCGAACTGGACTCTGAGGGAAATATAATTTTTGATGATGATGGAATACCAGAAGGTATTTCGTCTGCGTGGGCCGGAAAGACCTTTGCAACGCCGGGAGTTACTTCTATTCAACATATACAGCTGATGGAGATCGTTGAAAGTATGGGTTTAGATTTCAATACTCCAGGTGTTGGGGATTCCAGTACCACTGTTTATTTTATAGCAGGAATAGCAACACTTAGTCAGGCTTTAGCAAACTCATCACGTATCGTCGGAGGTATTATTTGGGAGCCGGTTTATCATGCTATTGCAGATTCATCTGAATTTACAGGTCTTGTTACTACGAACGTATTGTTCCCTGGCCATACATGTTGTATAATTGCCGGAAAGACATCATATCTTACAAATAATACAGCAACTGTTTTGAAGTTTCTGGCAGCATATGCCGAGGGAGTTGATTGGGTAAATAATGCCATAAGTACAAAGGGTGCAGATTATGACGAATTGGTGCAGATCGGAATGCAGAAATCAGGACAGACCGAAACAATCGTGGAAGAAGCGTTGTCAGGGGTTGTATACAAATTTGCAGATTCTTCAACAGGATCCTTAGAAGTTCTTAAGTCGGACCTAATCAGTTTGACAGATACATTATTGGCGTTACCTAAATCTGGTCTTACAAACACCATGGAGGATTTGGGATTTTCTAATTCTACGGATTTCATAGATGCATTAGTTAATGATTCATATATGAGGCAGGCTTTAGTGTTGCAGTTGTCTGACATCGAAACAACTTCTTCTATTACAGTTGGAGCAATCGCAGGAGATATTCATCAAGTTGTATTGTATGTTTGCGAAAGTTTAGGATTCTATGAAGAGTACAAATTAGATGTAAATATAACAAATACTTTTACAAACGGAGGTGCAGTTGCAGCAGATCTATTTTCTTCAAGTGCGGGAAGTTGTGACATATCATTTCTCGGGGCACCGCCTCTTGTCATAAGGACAATCAACAATGGGTGATATCAATGGAATATTCAAGATTAAAATATGATGAGAATAATAAGTACCACAGATTCAGTAAATCTTTAGGTATAACCATTGTTTCTTTGATTTTATTATTGGAAATATGGTGGATAGCATCATTACTTGCAAACTCATCATTTCTTCCGACTCCTTTGGAAACATGGGACGCCTTGGCCACTTTATATAGTGTCGGTGATCCAATCACCGGAAAAAGTATGTGGCAGTATATTGCGGCAAGCATGTCTACATTTTTGAAAGGATTCGTCCTGGCACTAGTTGTAGCGGTTCCGTTGGGTCTTGTTATAGGTTATTCGAGGATAGTAAGGCAGTTCGCCAATCCTATTTTGGAGATTCTGAGACCTATCGCACCAATAGCGTGGGCACCTATATTCATCTACGGCATCAATTATACCGTAGGTCCTATACTTGTTGTGTTCATAGGTATCTTCTTCCCATTGCTTACGAATGTGATCTTCGGTGTAATGAAGATCGACCAAGGTCTGATAGACGCTTCTAAGACATTGGGAGCTTCTAAGTTACAGACTTTCACAAAGGTCATGATTCCCAGTGCGGTACCGTACACAATGAATGGAATCAAAGTTGGACTGGGAGTTGGATGGATGTGTATAGTTGCAGCCGAGATGTTCGCACCTATTAACGCAGGAATTGGATATTACCTGCAGGAACAATCATCTGTCGTAGGATCCGGAGCAGGTGCATTTGCTGCACTTGTAATAATTGCTATTTTAGGTCTTCTGACCATCGGACTCGCCGATTATATACATAGAGTTATTGTAAAAAGAATGGGGATGGAAGAATGAGTGACGAAATTTCAAACATCAATGAGGAAATCTCAGATGTAGATAATTGTGGTTGCGAAGAGGCACAGATCTGTATAAAGAATCTCAGAAAGGTCTACAAGACAGATGATTCAGAGACAGTGGCAGTGGAAGATTTCTCTTTGAATATCCGTAAGGGAGAACTTGTGACAATCGTAGGTCCTTCAGGATGTGGAAAGACGACTATATTAAGAATGATTGCAGGACTGTTGGAACCTACATCGGGTACGATTTTGATAGATGGTAAAGCGGCTTCCGGTCCAGGTTCGGACAGAGGAATGGTGTTTCAGGATTTCGCTCTTTTTCCATGGAGATCTGTAAGAAGGAATGTTGAATTCGGAATGGAGGTTGCAGGAGTTCCCAAAGAGGAACGTCGCACTAGGGCAGACAGATATATTAAGCTCGTAGGTTTGGAAAAATTCGCTGATTCTAGAGTACATGAATTATCTGGAGGAATGAAACAGCGCGTCGGTATCGCAAGGGTTCTAGTCAATCATCCAGAGGTGACTCTTATGGATGAACCGTTCGGATCCTTAGATGCCCAGACAAGGAATATTATGCAAGTACAACTGCTTAGAGTATTGGCTAAAACAGATCAGACTATTATTTTTGTTACACACTCGGTGGATGAAGCATTGTTCTTGTCAGATAGAATCATAATCCTTACGAAGCGTCCTGCAACGATCAAGGAAATCATTACGGTTCCTTGGCCGAGACCTAGGGATCGTGCGGATCCAGCATTCTCTATTCTTAGAAAAAGGATTCTTGTGGAACTTGAGAATGAGAATGTGATGGGATAAACTTCAATTTTTTTTCGGGCCAAAGGTCCGAAAGATTTTTTTTCACAACCGGTTTAACATTTTATAATATTTTACAAAGAAAACGAAATACACATTCCACGATACTTCATTATAGATATGATTAGGCCCACACAGAAAGACATCGATAAAATTAATTTTACACAATTACAATTATCGAAAATTTGTTATGAGTTAGATTTCAATAGTCACTCAACATCTAGAAAGCGATATCAAGAAATTAATAGATTCAATTAATAAACATGCTCTCGATTTAAAAATCAAATAAAAACGGTTGGGGGGTTTACCCCCTTTGAAGTTTAATTTTCCAATCTGAGAGTGTCGAATTTATAGACCTTTTCGGGGCATATGAACTGGCATCTGTAGCATGCTGTTCCGAGACAATTCTTTGTTTTTACAACAATGGTCTTGTCAGGCATGACCGTGAGTGCATGTTCAGGACATTCATGTTCACATTTCTTACAGCCTGTGCAGCCATCCATCTTTCCGACAAGGTTGGTTCCAATGTCATGAACGATGCGGAGTCCTCTTGCACCGAGATCAGGAATATCACGTATTACCATACGATGTACATTGGGCGTCCCGTGTACTTTAGGCAATTCTTGTATTCCATAGATCTTGTTATTGTTGTTGTACATATCCATGCCCATTCCCTCATCCCAGTGGGCGAGTTCCTGCATATAGATCTGTTCAAAGGTCTTATCAGAGGCGAACATTACATGATTGGCCCTGATGCCGTCTGCAATTACCTGTAATTCATCAAGGAGTTCAGGTTTGGTTAGAATATCTGTTGCCATTGCCAATGAGGTGTTACCCCACTGATAGACTTCTTTACAGGAAGGAGGTATGAGTCCTACTTCTCTTGCTTTAACGGCATCAACGTATGTTCCTGATGCTCCTGCCATGTACATGATATTCATTTCATCGAATTTTATACCAGCGTGTTCCAATAACGTGAAGTGACCTGCTCTTATTGCACCGATGGCTTTACACGCTTCAGAGATGTCATGTGAATCGATATAGATGCCATCCTGGAAGTGCATCATGCCATCATCTGTTTGTAGCTTTCCCTTTTTCCACAGGTTTCCATCTAAAGCCGCAGCGACAGCAGCAATCACTCCGGTTCCAGTGATTCCTTTCGCTTTTCCGTGCATAGGCCCTTCTTCTGTGATCAGATTAAGACCAAAATCGCAGTTGTCACCTGGTTGGGGAGTTATTTCCTCATCCAATACCATGCATTTCCATGAGAAATCATATTCCAAGTCACTGATTGCGCCTGGACCTGCAAGCATACCGCATTTGATTGATTGTCCCTCCATAGCCGGACCTGCTGCTGCAGACCCTGTATAGATCTCGTCTCCAACCTTTAATGCCATTTCTGCATTGGTTCCATAATCAGTTACGAGGCAGTTCTTTTTCTGATCGAGGAATCCGCTTTTATACATCATAGCAAGTGCATCTGCACCTATTTCGTGTCTAATCGCAGGAGGAACATAAAGTTCAGTTCCATCAGGGAGATCCATTCCAACATCTACTGCTGAGAATACACCTGCATTCCTTGCCTGGTTTTTGATACCTCTTGCTTTGTGAGCGTTTTCACCGGCAAAAGCAAGATCGTCTATGGGAATCCCCTGGAATAGGGATAATTGAATTGGATTACCACATATACTGACCTTTTCTACTTTTTTAAGATCTATATCTAACGTTTTTATGACTTTGTTCACAGTATCCATTACGATATCGTGAGCTAATTCTGTACCAACATTGATACAGAATGTCAAATGATCCATGATGTTCGCACCCGGTAAAGGGTGGCATTCGGTTACTGATGTAGACAAAATCTTACCGTTGGAAAGATCGACTGCATGAGCCCTCGTTCCGCTTGTACCCATATCTAAAGATATTCCATAACTCATTTTCATTTCCTCCTGATCTTATCCCAAATAGATTTCTTTTCAGTTGTCTGCTTGGAAGCTTCTTCTTTACGACGATCTTCACATGCTTTACAATGGCATTCCTCACCATCATTATCATCATCGTGGTGATGGTGATGCTCATGGGAATCGCCACAGCAACAATGTTCGTCATCATCATCGTGGTGATGGTGATGGTGCCCTTCTTTAATCTGGTAATCGATTCCAGTATCTTCAATGGCGTGCATCATTATGTGTTCCAGTTCATGTGGATCCACATCTAGGACTGCTGCCATAAAGTTAAAATTGATTTCTTCGCATGGGTCGATGACACCATGGTGTTCAACTCCATTATCCAAATCAGTAAGGTTAAGTGTGATACCAGATCCGTCATCATGATAAACGGCACATTTGATGTGTCCGAGGAGGCATCCTGATTCCTTTTCAACCCATTTTCCAGTAACAATCAGAGCATTAGTAAGTCTCGCTTCTGCATCTGAATTCCATCCATGGAAGTGTCCTACGAAACCTACTGCTACTCCGCCCGCTTCTTCCATAGAAGTCTTTTCACCTCCGTTGCGTTTATCTTCACACTCTTGACAGTGACAATCTTCATTGTGTTTATGGTTGTGTTCTTCGCTCATTCTTTCATCAACTCGTAGACTTTATCTAGATTTTGTCCGGTCTTGTTAGATACTGATATAATCAATTTATCAGGGTATTCGCGTTTAAGATAAGCTGCCGCGGATGCAAGTTGTTCAGGAGATGCAAGATCTGCTTTATTGATAAGAATAAAATTTGCTCCGAACATTTGTCTTTTGAAGAATTCTTCTTTCTTTTTAATAAGGTCGTCAAATCTTTGAATATCTGCGACACCAATTATGATGGTCTCCTCAGGATCGATCATCGAGGTACGTACAAGAGTTTCAACTTTGTGCGGAAGAGCTAATCCAGTAGGTTCGATTATAATGACATCAGGATCAATATCTTTCTTGATGCTTTGTAGTGCATGTTGAAGTGTTCCTGACAATGTACAGCAAATGCAACCGTCAGGTAATTCGATCGCGTCATATCCTTCTGCTTTTAGAGTGGCGCCATCTACACCGACTTCACCTGCTTCATTAACAACGATAGCAACTTTAGTTCCTTTTTTACTATACATTGATGCTAGTTTCATCAATAGGGTCGTTTTTCCACTTCCTAGGAATCCGCCCAGAATATATACAAACATACAACCGTAATCGAAAAGTATCGTATTTAGTCTTTACAATCTAACCAATTTAGTTTTCGCTTAATCAGTAATTTTGTTGCATTCTTTCGTCTTATTTCTTTATGATTCTAATACATTCTAATATGAGGGAACGATGGATGAATATGGATGTAACTATATTTTTGAAGTTTAGATGCGTTAAACAGTACTTTTAATTTAGTTATATTTATACTTATTCTTTTTATTTATATTTATGGATATAACATCCATCCTGGACAGTAATTAAATATTAACCAACCATTTAAGAGTTTTAGTGTGTGCCGAAGTAATTCGACAGCACTTATTTGGAGGAAAAAATATGGTAAGTCACAAAGGAGTCGACTATACAAAGATCCTCAAACGTTACGACGTTGAGGCTCAGAACGAAACAACTCCGGAATCGGTTGCTAAAAAAATGCTTCCGTCGGACCCTACACTCAAGAAAGTCGCTGAGACTGTCTTGTACATGAAATTCAAGGATGTAGGACCAGCAGTTACTGAGGCACTTAAGACCGTTAAACCACTCTCTGTCATCAATGATGGATTGGTTGTCGGAATGGAATGTGTTGCAAAACTGTACGCAGAGCACATCTACTACCTTCCTGAGATCATGATGGCCGCAAAGACCATGGAGATCGGAATCGCTATCGCAGAGAAGCAGATCCCCGGAGGAAGAGAGACAAAAGGATTAGTTGTTATGCATGCAGCAGAGGGAGACCCCCACGATATCGGAAAGAACATCGCAGCAGTTATGATGAGATCATCTGGATATTCAGTTATCGATATGGGAAAAGATGTTGCAGTTACTGATGTAGTAGCAGAGGTCGTTAAATCGAAGCCTATGCTCATAACAGGAACAGCACTTATGACAACAACCATGACCGCATTCCCGCACGCCGCAGAGCAACTTCGCGGAAAGGGAATCAACACACCATTCATGGCAGCCGGTGGAGCAGTAAACAGAGATTTCGCAGAGTCATTCGACCTCGGAATATACTCAGAGAAAGCACCACAGACCCCGCCAATAG
The DNA here is from genome assembly GCA_023230065.1 of Candidatus Methanomethylophilaceae archaeon. GTDB lineage: Archaea > Thermoplasmatota > Thermoplasmata > Methanomassiliicoccales > Methanomethylophilaceae > JALNYB01. The sequence goes on along the minus strand of JALNYB010000013.1, from coordinate 1,706 downwards.
CTGACAAGATCAAAGCCGGATACGACTGGAGAAAAATCAGAGAAGAATGGGACAACATCGTAGGAGGTGCTTAAACATGTCAGTTACTAGATACACAAAAATGGCTTATTCAAGCGCAGATGAGATGGTTTTCGGAACCGCAAAATCACCTGTGTCTTATGGATTCGGAATCAAGGTTGGAGCAGGCAGGGTTATCCCTGAGCTCAACTATGCACCCAGGCCAGGATCTGAAAAAGACCCTGCAAGGTTAGCAAAAGAGTATGTTGATTATATCTCGAAAGATGTTCTTGAGAGAGCAGTTACAGTCGGATTCCCGGATGTACAGCTTGAAACAGAATGGGTCTCTCAGATGGGAACACCCAAGATGGCAATCCCTGTCGTCGAAGGTCAGAAAGCAATCTGCGAAAAATACCACGAGGAATACGGAATCAACTGTGCAGTAAGGCACACAATTCCCGACCAGCGTGAGGCAGGAGAAGAAGGTCTCCGCACCGGAATGAAAGGTCACCACGCATACCCTGAAGCACTCTTCAAGGCAGCAGAGGTAGCTTGCGAAAACGGCGCAGATGTTTTCTCTGTCGAGACAATGGGCGGAAAAGAGCTCTCAGATTATGCAACAACAAACGGAGATGTCGTTGCATTCCTCTTTGGAGTAGGATACCTCGGTTCCATAGATATGGAATACGTTTGGAAAGAGTTCGTAAACATCTGTAAGAAGAACAAGACCATCGCAGGAGGAGACACCAACTGTGCAGGAGCTAACACCGCTATGTTCATGGCTGGCGGATATCTTGATAACGATGTTCAGAGAACCTATTCTGCAGTCACAAGGGCAATCGCGTCTGCAAGGACACTCGTTGCATGGGAATGTGGAGCATCCGGACCTGACAAAGACTGTGGATACGAGGGACCTATTGCAAAATCCATTGCAGGAAAGCCCTGTGCACAGGAAGGAAAGAACTGTCAGTGCGCACACTGCGATCTTCAGGGTAACCTGATGGCACAGGTTTGTGACCTTTGGTCGAACGAGTCTGTCGAGTACCACCCCGAATTCGGTGGATCATCTGTTCAGTGCTGGCTTGGATCACTCGGATACGAAGTATCTCTTATGAACACAGCTATCGCAACCGGCCAGGAGAAAACCCTCAGGGACTTGTACATGATCTCGGATCGTTCAAGAGGACCAGAAGGATACGTCCTTGCTTACGACAATGCATACAAGATCGGAGAGGCAATTGCCAAAGAAGGTAACAACCTTTACCTCCGTTCAAGGGCAGCTGGTATCACAGCAGCGAAACTCATCAAAGCCGGTAACGAGGCAAAAGAGATCGCTTTGACCAACAAGCAGAAAGATGTTCTTGTTAACATTATCAAGGACCTTGAAGCATTGCCTGACAGCGAAGACAAATTCTTCGAGTATTGCGACAAGAAATATTCAGATCTTGTTCCTCTTTACAACAAGAAGAACTACGGCTTCTAAGACTGTTTCTTCGTTTAGCATAGAGTTAAACTTTTTAGGGGCTTCGGCCCCATTCTCCATTCTTTTTTCACTTCTGCTTAATACTGCTTTCTATTAAAAGTCGATAAAAAATGTTTAAAAATATTCACTATGGATGATGTGTGAGTATTTACGCCAAAATTTTCTAATATAAGATTTATTGTTTGATTATATCAAACAATAACAGTTTTATTGTAAATATGTACAG
>JALNYB010000089.1 GCA_023230065.1 Candidatus Methanomethylophilaceae archaeon | reverse complement strand
ATCTTCTTAGAATCCGACTGAATAAGCGTTACATCTCTGGATGTCCCATCTAAATTGCATCCCACGAGATAGCCAGCGATAGCCTCGATTGGAGCCAATGTCGCAGACAGCCCGATCCTTGTGAAATCAGTGTCACAATGATGTCTGAGACGCTCCAATGTAAGTGATAGGAATGCTCCTCTCTTAGAATCGCAGATGTCGTGAATCTCATCTAGGATGACCCATTCGACATTCTTAAGATTCTCTTTGAATTTGGGGGCTGCCAGAATTAAAGCCAATGATTCTGGAGTTGTTATTAGAATGTGCGGTGGATGACGAACCATTTTCTGCCTTTCGCTCTGAGGCGTATCTCCGGATCTTACGGCGACTCTGATGTCAGGAATATTCATTCCTTCTCTTGCAGCGAGTTCTCTCATCTCCGCTAGAGGAGTGTTGAGGTTCCTGTTGACGTCATTGGCCAACGCCTTCAACGGAGAGATGTATACACAATAAATCCTCTCTTCCAAACGGCCTTCTGCTGCATATCTTGTGAGTTCATTTATGATACTTGTGAATGCAGTAAGTGTCTTTCCTGAACCTGTCGGTGACGATACGAGGACATTATTTCTCTGATGAATCACAGGAATTGCTCTAGCCTGCGGTTCAGTGAGATCTGTAAACTTCTCTCTGAACCATTTAGATATGAGAGGTTCCATCGTACTCATGACCTCATCCATTGTATGTGTTTTATCGACAACTTCCACTATCGTTCACCTAGAATCGTCCTACATTACCAACAGGTCATATTTATGTTCATCTATCAACACGCACTGTTCTAAAGACTCATTACTCGTTTTTGAATGCTATATAAATATACTTTTGGTACATACCGACCACTCGGATAGGTTTTACATCCATTCAAGCAATCCTACATATGATACTCTATGGAAAAGGTAATAACACACAAACCCAATGAGAGACCGATGAAAGGCAAGATATTCCTCAGTTTGTTCGCAGTGTCATTACTTCTTATGGCAATCCCGATGAGCATGACAGATGCGAGTATCTCTGCCACAACAAATTACTACGTAGAAGGATACGTTGTAGAAGCAAATTCAAGCGACAATATTCCATTGGAAGGTGTCATAGTCACAATAATGTATCCAGATGGCAAATTGTCCTCTGATGAATCCGATTCAAACGGATTCTTCAGTGTTTCTGTCACGACCACCATTGGACTGACAATCTCTTTCACTGCATACGGACTCAGAATGATAGCATGTCCACACACCACGCCTATTGAGGATAGCGACAATTACACACTGGACTTGACCATTGGTAACTACAACACTGAAACATATCATGATTATAACAGTTCTACTCATACATACACGATAACCGGTACGGCCGACAGCACGAAAGCTGCATTTCTAATCGCAACGATTGCATCTCTTAACGGCAAGGTAACATACAATGATGAACAAGCTGTCAGCGGAGCAAAGGTAAAGATCGTTTCGACATCAACAAACAAACCATACGAAGGAACTACCGACGAAAGCGGACAATTCAAAATCGAATGCCCTACAGGGTGGTATGCCGTCACCGTGTACTGCAACGGATTCGATGATAGCAGCACAGTTACTGTGAATGTCACAAATGACTCGACATCCATCCTGATTCCGATGTATAAATCCGCTGTCAGTCAATATTTCGGATTTGATCTAGCACATTTACTGATGCTAATCGGGGTCTGTTTAGGACTTATACTTGCAACAACCGCTTGGCTTATCAGCCGCCGTATGAAAAATAATCCTAAATCTACCGTGGTAATGGATGACGACTCATCAGATGAGAGTGAGATCAAATTTCCCTGACAAGTGACTTATTGACGTTCTCATACAAACTGTTGCCATGACTGTCCATCGCAACTACCAGTGGGCCTAACATATTAGCCTTGAATTTCCACATAGCTTCAGCCATGCCGAGGTCTTCCCATTCTACACCTGAAACATCAGCCAAGGTCTCTGCGAGAGATACTGCCGCACCTCCAGTAGCCGCAAGATAGACACACCCTGTCTCCTTCATAGCATTCAAAACCTCTTTAGACATGCCACCTTTTCCTACAATTGCTTTGATGCCGAATGCCCTAATCATCTCTGGTTCAAGCTTATTCATTCTAGCACTGGTGGTGGGACCTGCTGCAATAACGATCCATTTATCTCCTTTTTTGATCATTATAGGACCACAATGATAAAGGACTGAGCCCACGATCTCTTTCGGAACCTCTTTTCCTTCCCTCACATATTCCAATGCACGAATATGCATCTCATCTCTGCCTGTGATAACTGGTCCCGAAATACAGACTATCTCCCCTAACACTAAAGAATCGACAACATCGCGTGTAAGCGGTGCGTTAAGAGATTTCATAATTCCGTCCCCTGAGCATATTCTACTCCACCATTACTTATCTTTGCAGATGCCCTACGTGTTGCCCAGCATCCGATATTGACTGCCACCGGAAGGCTAGCTGTATGACAATAAGCTGTCTTGATCCTTACTGCTAGAACCGTTGTAGAGCCACCTAATCCCATCGGACCGAGCCCGCTCTTGTTGATCTCCACAAAGAGATCGCCTTCCAGCTGTTTCAACTCAGGATCTTTGTTCTCAACATCTATCGGTGTAACAAGGGCCTCTTTAGCCATCGCTACGCATTCATCGGCGGTTCCACCCAACCCTACTCCGACTATTCCTGGAGGACACGGACGTCCGCCTGCATTCAATACAGAATCGATTACAAACTTTTTGACACCCTGAAGGCCATCTGCAGGATTCAGCATTCCTAAACGGGTCATATTCTCTGAACCTGCTCCTTTTAAAAGTACAGTTATCTCTGTAAAATCATCATCTGTCGGGATGAAATGAATGATCGGCATACCTTTTCCAAGATTGTCTCCAGAATTCTTACGCGTAATGGGATCTACCGTATTGGGCCTAAGCGGGATCTCTTTTGTTGCCCTCCTAAGGCCATCTGCAATATCTTTCCTTATTGACGAATCAAACTTTCCCTTGACATAGAATATCGGTATACCTGTATCCTGACACATAGGCCTACCTAAAAGCTCTGCTTTCTTGACATTATCCATGATCGCGCCCAGTTGAGAATATGCTATATCATTCGTCTCCCATGATGCTCCGGCTTCCAGTGCCCATCCGATGTCTAGAGGGAGTTTTGTATTTGCCAGACGAAGGAGATTGAACACTATCTGTTCAGTCGGCTCAGGTAACTTGATCATTGACATTTATTCACCTTATTGAATTTCACGGAACGTAATAAAGGACCTCATTGATGTCGACTACATGGACGACCTCGCCGATATTCGCACCTGCCGGAATTCTGAGGTCCACCATGGAATAATTAGAAGGATTCATGACCTGGATCTCGCCGGGCATCCTGCTTACAACAGTGGCCTCGTCGAAATCCTGCTCCTTCCTGTATACCTTGATATTTGACATGTCCTGACGTTTCACGGATCTATCGCCGAAATGCAGAAGATCGATCATCTTTGCACCTACATTTGCCACCCTTGTAAGCTTGTAATAACGTTTCTCGAAGATAACAACATCACCGACATGATAATCCGGAAGACGAACCAGATATGTCACTCTGTACATATCCTGACCATCGTCGGTCTGACCTACGAGTTTTGGTGACTCTGTCCTTACTGCACAATATTCATCTGCGAGGAACTTTGACAATGACCTTCCCAACTGTATCGAAGAAAGATATATATCCAGACCACCCACAACGATCTCTGTTTTAGTGATGAACAGCTGTTTATCGGTCTTTGCCCTATAATTAACATAACGCTGCACCTTTGATAAGGTCTCATCCTTCAATTCATATGACAGGTCCTTCTCTCCGTTCCTTATCTGAAGTATGGATTCGTAATAACTTCCGAGTTGTCTCGAACATTTCTTGCAGACCGAATTCTTCACACGCACTGAGGTCGTGGCAGAATCGGTTGTGTATACAGTCCCCACCTTCAGAGAAGTTCCGATCGTGACCGCAAAATTACTGGTATCCTGCTCGATGATGGATGTCGCTGTAACTTCTAATATCTCTGCTTCCTTGAGAATATCAAGATTCTCGATGGCCGCATCCTCTATCGCCTGTATCTTCTCTTTCTCCACCCACTCATCATGAATGAAAAACTCACCACAACTGGCACATGTCTCAAGATCGACGTGGTGTGGCAATGCCGTAAGTGTACGATCACCTAAGAAACAATCAATGCACAATCCGCGGATCGTTTCTTCACAATCTACACCGCATTTTACACAGAAATTCACAATATCACCATCTGAGCGTGCTTAACGTCCCCAATGATGATGACATTATCACTTGATACCAAGCCTTCCGATATCGCAAGATCAACAATCTTGTTGCCTACCAGATTCATGATGGTCACAGATTTGGTACGTTCTATGAATGTCTCTTCGGAGATGAGCTCTCCTTTGTAAAAACCTTCAGAAACAGTAATCTTCATACCATCCCCTCTAAAGGTAAGACCTAGGATCTCCTCATCGCATGCTGCCAATATTCTCTCAGTATTATGAACGTGTATCTTCGACGAGATCATTTTGAATTCACCAACTTGTATCTTCCACTTCCGGTTGACGGACTGTATAATTCAACAGCCCTGAGCATCTTGTTTATCACTTTTTCCACATCTTCATGAGTCAATCCTTCACTTGAGACATGATCCGTGATTTCCTCCACAGACATTCCTTCTTTAGAGCCGAATTGATTGAATATCGACTTGATTATACTTATGTGGTCGCGATCCTTCTTAGATACAGATGAGGTTATCATATCGATATCCCATTGACCGCCGTTGGGCGCCGCGATCTTTCCCAGATAATATTCAACTAATGAAACCGCCCTGTTGGCATCTGCTTCTTCAACCTTCGGACTCAATCTGAGTCTTGCAGCCGCTTCTGAAAGACGAACGAAAGCCTCCAGTTGCCTTGCAGTGATAGGCACAGATGCATTATCGTTACCATTACCCATAGACCTTATGCGCAAATAACCTTCTCTTATGATGCTAACTGCTTTCTCGGTCATGACCGGGGTATAACGTTTAGAGAATGCCACATATTTTCTTAAAATCTCGATATCGTAGAAGGGACAAATGTTCTCCGTCTGTTCCCTGATCTTCTTCATATCGATTCCGGCGATCACAGT
>JALNYB010000087.1 GCA_023230065.1 Candidatus Methanomethylophilaceae archaeon | reverse complement strand
AGAACTTCGCCTTTACAGAGTCCTCTAGATCCTCGGTCAATGCTTTGACCACCTTGGCACTTCCTGTTATATGCGGCATAACGCCCAATACAACACTCACCCCGCTACCGACAAAATAACTACCTATTGTGACAGCTTTTGGAGAATACCATTCTGGGGCTGCGCCGGCTACAGGAAGCTGATCTATCCTGACAGATGCAAGCCTAGCCAATTCAGCCAACAGATTCAGTACACGAGTATTATCCACGCAAGACCCCATATGGAGGACTGGCGGAATACCTGAAGCCTTGCAAAACTCTTTGAGGCCGTTTCCAGCTAGTTCAGCCGACTCGAGTTGCATAAGACCGGCCTTCGCACATGCGATGGAAGAACATCCGGTCTCTACACACAGGATATCCTTCTTTATGAGTTCCTTTGCCAAGGTCACGTGTCCGTAATCGTGTTTTATATGCGGATTGTTACATCCTACAATTGCAACGCATCCTCTTATCTTACCCGATATTATAACATCCAGAAGGGGCTTGAGACTGCCTCCGAATGCTTCTTTCATAGCTTCAACAGAGAACCCGACCATTGCATTCATAGGCTTATCGGGAATGAGTACGCGCTCAGGAACCCTGTTGGGATAATTATCTATCGCAGTGATTACCATCTCCCTGCACCGTTCGTATGCGTTCTCTGGAGTGATCTCCATGTAATAACTGCCGGAAATACTTGCCTTGGGCGATGTTGAGAATAATTTTGTATGATAACAAGCAGCTGTGTTAGACAACGTCGGGAATATACATTGATAATCCACGATCATCGCTTCGAGTGCTCCCGTTGTTATGACCAGTTCCTGATCCATGTGGTTTCCAGCTTGATGGATACCATGACGCATAAGGAGTTCGTTTCCCGTACAGCATAGACCTACCAAGTTGATTCCCTGCGCACCAACCTTCTTGGCTCTCTCTATCATCTCTGGCAATTCAGAGACTTTGACTATCATCTCGGAAAGTATAGGATTGTGACCATGAACCGAAATGTTGACTTGATCGTGTTTAAGAACACCCAGATTGACCTGTGATTTGTTGATGTGCGGTGTGCCAAAGAGAACATCCGAAATCTCGGTACCTGCCATCGAACCTCCCCAACCATCTGCCATAGAGGCCCTCATACCCTGTGATATGAAACCTCTATAATCGGCACCCACTCCCATATGGATCCTATGCATTGCCTCGACTATCTCACGGTCAATGCTCCTAGGAAGTATGCCAGTAGCCTTCCAAAGCTCGACATCTGCCTCGGGTGCCCTCTTTATCATCTGCAGCTCTCCCTTGATGGATCCGTACTCCTCCAACATTGCTAATGCAACCGCTTCTCCGGTCTTCTCAACGGACAGATTGACATCGATACCATATTCTGCTGCCAATTTTCTGAGTTTCACCTCGTCCTTCACACCGTAACCTGGAGCCTCGCCCCTGGATGCCCTGAGAAGAGTTTCTACGACCTCCCTTCCGTGATCGGAATGCGCTGCGGCCCCTGTAGCTATGGTATCCAACAAGTTACGTGCGACCATTGTATCGGCATCGGCTCCGCATACGCCCCTCGTCCTATCTCCTCCCATCAGCCTGCAAGGTCCCATCGCACAACGTTGGCACGATATGCCTCCAGAACAGAATTTACACGACGGTTGCTGCCTATCGTAACGGTCCCAAACCGTGTCTGTTCCTTCTTTCATGGTCTTTCTAAGAACATCCTGACTAGATTTATCAAGTGTTCTTTCCTCTACTTTCTGATCTATCTCTTCAGGTTTCAAATCCTTGGCTGGAACTCTCAAGCACTCCACCGATATTATTTCTGGTATATCATTAGCCATTTTACAACCTCATTGCCCTACTGACGTAAGTATGGTCTTGATCACATTAAATACTGTGTATTTCATCAAAATGAAATAATAAATGTGCCAGATAGATTTAAATTTAAAATCGGCTACTTATAAACTATATAAGTGAAAAAAACAACAGACAGAAAACAAAACAGTCTGTCGATAGACTGCATACTAACTGCGATTTGCAGACATATGACATTAGTTCTGAAAAAAATCAAATATTACAAAGATAGATTTCGAGATACTTTGTTTAGAAGGAACGTATCCTAAAACACTAATGGTTCGCAATCATTTTAGACTCATCTTTATCTGTTCAACCCAATTCTCAGAAGAGAGAGCGTGTTGATGCATATATGTTCCAAGACTTTTTTTGAATACGAGCCCGTCATTGGAACCATCGATCCCTACACCTCTTTTCATCGAAAATCCAAATTCATGATCCTTGTTCAGAATAACATCCGAATAATGATATTCGTGTCCCTTCACGCTATTCTTGAAAATAGGATTTGCCTGTAACGGATCTGCTATGACATAACATGGCCCATGACGTACACCTGACATCTTCGCTTCTGCATCGAACACTCCTGACATCTTATGCTTGACGCCACTCTTATCAACGATATTGTTACACATCGTCATCAGGCCACCGCATTCTCCGATGACCGTTCTTCCTTCTTCGGATACATTTTTCAAGCCCTGAAGGAAATCCGTGTTCTCGGATATCCTGTCGACAAACAGTTCCGGATATCCTCCGCCCAGATAGTAGATATCCGCATTTGGAAGAGAATCTCCATTCACAGGCGAGAATTCTATGATGTCCATTCCCGTCTGTCTCATGCTTTCAATATTATCATGATAATAGAAACAATAAGCTTCATCTACCGGAACAGCGACCTTCAAACCATTTCCGTCAGCATATCCATACGGAGACCTGCTATCAAAATCGTCAGGAATGTGCATCTCTGCAGCATTGATCAACCGGTCGAGATCTATTGATTCCGTGAGTCCTTCCAATGGAGTTATCGCCTTGCTGTCAAAGGTCTTGAGTGTCTTGAGGCCCAGATACCTTTGTTCCAACGAATTTTCTTTATCTTTCCTTACACAGCCCAGGATCTCTATATCGGAATAATGTTCCATCGCCTCTCTGAGTTTCCTCTCGTGCTGGGATCCGGAAACATTGTTCATGATCACTCCTGCGATCTTGATCTCCTTATCGAAATCACGGAAACCATTCACCATTGCAACTGCACTTCTGGTGAGAGAACGGGCATCAACCACTAAGACAACCGGGAATCCCAATATCTTTGCTATGTCTGCTGTTGAACCTTCGTCGCCTGTTCCTGTAGACCCTTCATAAAGACCGCGAACGCCTTCCACTATCGCTATATCAGCATCCTTGGAAGAATATGCAACCAGATTTCTGATGACGTCCTTACCCATCATGAAAGTATCCAGATTCCTGGAATGATTCCCTGTAGCTACGGAATGATACATCGGATCGATGAAATCCGGCCCTACTTTGAATGGTTGGACCTTCATGGTCTTCGATAATCTCGACATCAGACCTGTAGTAACAGATGTCTTGCCTACCCCGCTTCCTGTCCCCGATATTATCAGCCCTTTCATGACAACAGCTCTCTTATCGTGTCTCCTGTTTCCAACGGAACTATCTTATGCGTACCCATCACCCTGGAATGCGATGATATCTCACCGACAGCATTATCATAACCTGCATTGAGATAATTAGTCAACTGTCTGGGCTGATCGGTTATCATGATGTCCTTTTTATCTGGTTTAGGGTAAGCGTGCGGTATCCCGACCAGGATCGACATGTCAGGCTGATATGATTCCACGGCCTTCTGAGCCTCTTCCCCGATGATCGCATATTCATCCAGACCGCCTATGATACTATCTATCTTCACACCTTTGATAGCTAATTCTGAGAGTATGTCGACAGCATATCCTCTGATCCTCGGAAGACCTTTAGAATCATCCAGATTAGCAACGAAGAACACTGACCCTCCACATGCTTTCTGTGCTTCGCTGACTGCGAGGAAGATATCTGCAAATCTGTATGCAAGCTCTTTCTTCGCAAGCATGACAACAGCTATCTTCTTTCCTTCTTTCAGAGCCTCGACGATCATTTTGCTTACTTTGAATTTCGTGGGTCCTGATGTAGGCGACAAGTAATCTTTCGATGCCATTCCGACGGACCTTTCCATCAGAGTCGCGGCTGTCAACAAGTTCACCTGCCTTTCTGCTTCCGCTTTGGTTATTATCCCTGCAGTAGACGCAGCGTTAATCGCGGCTATCGCACCTTTGGTATTATCTCCCATACATCCATTGCAATTAACAGGGAATACATTGCAACCTATGTTCGCTTCAAAGATGATGGCTTCCATATACTCTCCGATTATCATACTCGAACATGTACCTACCACGGCAACCGTTTTCGGATCGAACTTCTCTTTTACTGCTTTCAATGTGTTTATCAGAGACTCTGAACCGCCGAATACTAGATCGTTCTCCTTCATTCCTGAAGTCACAACCCTAATACCCGCTTCCTCCAACATCCTGGCCGCCATGAACCCGCATCCTGCAGGGCCATGGATGACTATCACATCAATGTTCATATCCCTCAGCGTGTACATCGCGGCTATGATCGGATTGGGTCTGGGATGGATCGTATTCATTGAAAACCTTCTTTGATGAATTCTATTATCTCGGTCTTTCCGTTTGGAATATCCGGCCTTACACCATCACCTGCGGTAACGATCATGTCGACACCGAAACTTTTCACTACAGACCTTATCTGATCCATATCCATCTTATCGCAGACCTTTTTACTGACAGGATCCAGAATAATTAGTGTTCTCTCATTCAGCTGATCCAAAATATTCAGACAGTCCAGTGTCCTTCTAATGGAAATATGGGAGATTCCAGGATTACGTTCCCTTATCACGGTCAATCCATTATCATGTATTATCTCGCCTCTTCCAGGAACGCCTTTGAAATCAGACAATGCCTTCAGGACTGCTTCCTTAGATATGTTCATGGACTTGCACACTTCCAGTGCCAGATCCATTGACTCTATGTATCCTATTGATAAATATGAACCATTCAATGATATCTCAGAGATACCATCATAATCTACTGATACTTCGAGAACCTCACCGAACCTCGGTTTTTTCAAGATCTTTATGCGCCCGCCATATCCGATCAATCTGTGGTTCCCGTATCTTGACCACATCTCTTTCTCTACATCTAGGACAATATTGACCTTGTCTGTGAGTATACTCGCCTTCGCGTCGGATGCCTTTCTTGTATTCTTCGCTATTCCATAATCCTCTACCAAATTGGTAATGGCCGCAACATCTGCTTTTCCTGAACCGCCAAGAGAACATTCTGCGATTATAACATCGTAATCCCCCTTCGGAAGTCTGAGCAATGATGTGGGTGCAATACTCATTTTGCACTCGATCCTGTGATGGCCATTGATAAATGGTCCTTGACCCCTGGACGTGTGAAGGAATACTTTCTTCCCTGCAGCGTCGAGCATGGCCGCTAAGATATAACATGAACTCGTCTTTCCCTTTACTCCTGTAATCTCTATACGAAATCTATCATCATCTATACACTG
>JALNYB010000086.1 GCA_023230065.1 Candidatus Methanomethylophilaceae archaeon | reverse complement strand
GGTATCGTCAGATCCAAGGAATTGATGCAGCCTGTACGTGCGGATCATGCAATACTTGTAGCTCTAAAGAAAAGAATAGAAGACGAAACTCTGTTCGCATCATGTCTGAACTGCACAACACAGTGGAGAGTGCGTGTTGCAAACGCCCCTAAACGTTTCATCTGTCCAAAATGTGGCGGGAATATGATCGCCCTGCTGAAGAGTTACGAACGTGAAAGCATCAAAGCAGTGAAGATGACAGCCCGCTCCAATCAAGATAAAAAAGATGCAATGAGGGTCTCCAGGAATGCAAATATCGTAAACGAATACGGCGGAAGGGCTGCGATGGCGCTTGCCGGAAGAGGTATCGGACCAGATGCCGCATCCAGGATATTGAGAAGCATGCATTCAGAAGAAGATGACTTCCTCAGAGAAATAATGAATGCTGAAATACAATACGCGAAAACAAAACGTTTCTGGGATTGATCAGATCTTAGGTCCTTTTGTCTTGAAATCTGGTTCGTTGTCTTCTTCTTCCAAAACCTTCAGTTTTACACGATGATTTGCTAAGAATCCCTTGGATATCACATATACTTCAGAAGAGGTCTCACGCGATGCATCCGGAGAATAGACCTTAACCGATTGGAATCTTTTCTCCAATTCACGTGTCAATGAATCCATCAGATCTCCCATGAATACTTTACAGACCATCTTTCCGTTTTTTTTCAAAATACGATCGCACACATCCACGGCATACATACAAAGATTGACAGACCTTGCGTGATCCGTTGAATAATGGCCCGCTATATTTGGAGCCATATCTGAAAGAACAACGTCTGCTTTTCCTCCGAATCTGGTCAGAAGTTCGATCATCGTCTTATCTTCGGTGATATCTCCCACAAAAGTCTCTACTCCTTCCAAAGGATAGATGTATCTGAGATCTACACCGACGACCTTCCCCGTCTCTCCCACACGCTCTTTCGCGACCTGAAGCCATCCTCCTGGACAAGCACCCAAATCTACAACCGAATCGCCCAGACGGAATATCTGAAAACGGTCGTCTATCTGTATCAATTTGAATGATGCTCTTGAACGATAATCCAACTTCTTCGCTAATTTGTAATAGTGTTCGTTCTGACGCTCCACTATCCAACGATCATGTAGTCCCACAATCATCTACAATACCCTTCCCGCTTAAACCCTTTGTTATGGAAAACTAATAAGTGCAAGAAGCTATCCCCGAGATGAGGACCCCGATGACGGCCGGATGGACTTATTCAAAAGCAGGCGTGAACATAGACGAGAAGTCGAGCGCTATCGAATCTCTTGTTACTGAACTCAGATACAAAAGGAATGGACTAGGGCAAATGGTCCATATACCTGGACTTTTCGCAAGTCTTATTGATTTTGGAGACAGATACATCACACTTGCAACCGACGGTGTCGGTACAAAACTTCTAATTGCCGAAGAATTGCAAATTTGGGATACAATCGGTATCGATTGTATCGCAATGAATGTAAACGACACAATATGCGTTAACGCAGAACCCACATCCTTCGTAGATTACATTGCAATTGACAAACCAAATGACGATATCACACAGAAGATCGGCATCGGACTCAACAAAGGAGCAGAAATGTCCAACATGGAAATCGTAGGAGGAGAAATAGCCGTCCTTCCTGAGATTATCAATGGTGTAGATCTTTCCGGAACCTGCATGGGATATGTCATGAAAGACAAGATCATCACTGGCGCAACATGTGAAGAAGGAGACCTTATCGTTGCACTGAGGTCGACAGGAATCCATTCCAACGGACTCACTCTTGCAAGAAAGGTCTTCGAATCGGCAGAACTTTCAATGAGAGACAAAATATCGGGATTATCTAAGAGCATCGGTATGGAACTTCTTACTCCCACCGAGATCTATGTTAAACAAATATTAGAAATCACATCCGAAAACACGATTCACGGACTTGTGGACATTACTGGCGGAGGCCTGAGAAACATCCTTCGCATGAAGAAAGGACTTCAGTACATCATAGATGACCCAGTAAAACCAGCACCTATCTTCGATAAGATCCAAGAACTCGGAAATGTAGATCAACGCGAGATTTACCAAACCCTCAATATGAGTATGGGATTCACGATCATTGCACCTAAAGAAGATGCAGAGAACATCGCTTCAAAATACAAGAACGCGCAGATCTGCGGACGCGTAGAAAATGGAAATGGTGTACTTTTAGAACCTGAAAATATCTTGTACGACCATTACTGATTCAATTTTGCATTCAAAGCACCGCATACCGCACCCAACGCAGTACATGTTTCGAGCGAATAACCGCCATCGGTGATATCTAGGTTGTACTTCGGAATGGCCGCTGCATCCTTCGGAACACCGTGAGGGCCGAGACCGAATACCAGAAGGATACTTTGTCCCCTCTCGATCATTTCTATCGTCTGAAAGACCGTTATCTGTTTTGTTTCGACCGGTTTACTCGTTGTCAGAATGGGTTCTCCTAATTGCGGAGGAAATCCTCTCGTAGGATATGGAAACTTCATAAATCTGCCCTTTTCTGCTAACTGAACAAAATTGTCGCCATGGGCGCCGATGCTCGTCGTACCTGCAACCCACTCCGCCACTTCCAAAGGCGTATTGGTATCCTCTGGAATCGGGAAACCGAAAAGCGATAGATTCATACCGAAAGCCAAAGCGAGATCGCCGGTTCTTGCGATAGCCCTTCTGTGAGGTTCCCTGAATTTAGTCGCATCGTATGAATTGTAAAGTCCTATTGTAATTCTTCCTCTACCCATGGTTACACCTTTGTTATTTGGATCTCTTTCGTCCGACAATGGCGTGGGCATCCCCATCCAAGAATATCTCATAACCTGGATTTTCTGATTGAATGCGCTTAATCTCCGCACGGACCTGAGACAATGTGAGTTCACTTGTCCTGATGTCTATGAAAATCTTATCCGCTTCCAAATTGATCCCTCATCATACTGATCGTCGGAACGATAATAATTGTAGGAGAAGAAAGTATGGTGCCGTGAGCCGGGCTCGAACCAGCGACTTCATGATCTTCAGTCATGCACTCTCCCAACTGAGTTACCACGGCGTTACTCTCCCCTATGGTTACTTTTCCATTATAAAGTTTTGCTGAATAGAAATCACTCCTCAGGCATCTTGCCTTTTGGTATTATCTCATCTGCTGGCTCCCTCATAATGCCCTCTTTTTTCAATCTGAAACATTCGACGATATCCTTTTCCACCATTATCACATCATATCTGCGTTTTGACAGATATATGCATACTACTGATATCAACAGACAGATGAATGTGACCAGGTACAGTATTGCTACCGTCCCGGTCTTATTATCTGTGACAAGGAAATAGATCAGAGACAGGACACCTCCGATAGTGACCAATATAGTGGTCGCCATGAATGTGTTCCCAGTCTCCATTCTCATTCTACTGTCTCCGAAGGTGGATCGTCATCCGAAACAAGTGGCTGCACTGCAGTTATCTTATCATCGTTGCGCATATCCATAATCCTAACACCTTTCGCGTTGCGTCCGGTCTCACGGATCTCGTTCATATCCATACGGATGATCTTTCCCTGCATACTAGTGACCATAAGCTGATCATCAAGATTCACCTTTCTGACACAGACAACCTGTCCATTCCTTTCATCGGTCTTGATCGTGATGACACCTTTTCCTCCACGATGTGTGTGACGATAATCATCGACATTGGATATCTTTCCATATCCATTCTCGGTGACCGTTAACAATTTATCCTCGGAATGTACGACGGCCATGGATATTATCTCATCTCCTTTATCGAGTGTCATTCCTTTCACGCCCATCGTGTCCCTTCCCGTAGGGCGCACGTCCGATTCATCGAATCTACATGCCTGCCCTCTCTTCGAAGCCATGATAATCTGCTCGTTTCCATCTGTGATGGCAGACTCGATCAGCTCATCTCCTTCATCTAGTTTGATGGCCTTTATGCCCTTAGCCCGCACATTACTGTAAGCGCTGAGAGCTGTCTTCTTGAGCAGACCTTTCTTTGTACAGAATGCAAGGAACTTATCATCTGGGAAGTCGTGCACACAGATTGTATTCTCTACCCTCTCGCCCTCTTCCAGATCCGAAAGAAGATTTATGATGGGTTTTCCTTTGGACTGCCTGCTCCCTTCGGGCACTCTGTATCCTTTCAACCAATGAAGACGTCCATGATTGGTGATGAACATCAGATAATCGTGTGACGAGGTGATGAACATGCTTGATACGTGGTCCTCTTCCTTGGTCTGCATTCCTGTAAGGCCTACACCGCCACGAGCCTGCTGTTTGTAGGTATTAAGTGGCATCCTCTTGACATAATTATCTCCAGAAATAGTGATTACCACATCTTCCATGGGAATAAGGTCTTCTTCATCAACGTCCAATGCGTACTCGTTTATCTTTGTACGACGAGCATCTCCATAAGATTCACGCATCGACGCGATCTCGCTCTTTATGATGTCGTTGACCCTCTTCTCACTTCCCAAGATATCCTTCAGATCGTTCATTGTAGCGATCAATTGATCATATTCTTCCTTGATGGATGATATCTCGAGACCGGTCAACTTCTGAAGCCTCATATCCAGTATGGCTTTTGCCTGATCCGTGTCGATGTTCAAAAGCGTCTGCAGACCGACATTCGCCTCTTCTCCCGTTTTGGATGCGCGGATCAATGCAATGGTCTCATCGAGCATGCTCAATGCCTTCATCAGACCTTCCAAGATATGGTATCTCTTCTCAGCCTGTTGCAAATCATATTGTGTCCTGCGAACAACAACGGTTCTTCTGTGTTTTATGTAGTAGAAGATCAACTGTTTCAATCCGAGAACTGTCGGCTTGTTGTCTACCAATGCTATATTGATTATGCCGTATGTGGTCTCCATCTGAGTCTTCTTGAACAGATTTTCAAGGACAACTGTATCTATGGCATCCCTGTGGAGCTCGATGACGATACGCATTCCTTTTCTATCAGACTCATCACGAAGATCGGTGATACCTTCAAGCTGTTTTGATTTGACCTGATCTGCAATAGCGATTATCAATGATGCTTTATTGACCTGATACGGGATCTCGTCAACGATTATACGGGTCTTTCCATTGGGCATCTCCTCGAAATGAGTATTTGCCCTCACTCTGAGCTTTCCCCTTCCTGTCTCGTAAGCAGAGAGTATTCCGGACATACCAAATATCGTACCTCCAGTAGGGAAATCAGGACCTTTGATGAATTCCATCAAGTCTGAAACGGTCGCATCTGGATTATCGATTGTATAGCTAATGGCATTACAGACTTCGAACATGTTGTGAGGAGGCATCTTTGTTGCCATTCCAACTGCAATACCGTCCGATCCGTTCACCAGAAGGTTAGGAAACTTTGATGGAAGAACTGAAGGCTCTTTCAAAGAACCGTCATAGTTGTCCACCATATCAACAGTATTCTTATCAAGATCTACCAGCATATCGCTGGACATCTTCGAAAGACGCGCTTCAGTATAACGCATGGCTGCCGGAGAATCTCCATCGACTGAACCGAAGTTACCCTGACCGTCAACCAGTA
>JALNYB010000085.1 GCA_023230065.1 Candidatus Methanomethylophilaceae archaeon | reverse complement strand
CGTCGGAAACCCGGAAGTCACTGTCACTTACGTGGTCGTAGGTAATGCTGTACAGAGCGTGGCTATCACCACATTGGCATCCGTATCGCAAGTACCAGGTACAGAAAAACATACAGGAACCCTCGGTGGCCTGATACAAACTCCAACTCCTCTGTTCACGATATTCTTAGGAATGTCAACAGTCGGTATCTTCACTGGATTCTGTTCTATGCTCGTATCTCTCGCGTATGCCGCGTTCATATTCAATGTCAGTTTTGCAGCCTGTAATTTCCTTTCTGTTGCGATTATAATGATATTTACATGTCTGTCGTTAACTGGATTGGGATTGATGGTCGGAAGTGTCGGTATTCACCTAAGAACATCTGCAATAATTGCAAACATAGTCTCATACATCGGACTTCTGATCAGCGGAGTCAATTTCCCGATATCCTACCTTCCGGATTGGGTACAGATCATTTCCAATTGTATGCCTTTGACATACGCTGTAGAAGCCACGCGCAGTGCAGTGAACGGAGCTTCTCTTGCTGATCTGTGGTTACAGATTGTTATGATGACAGTGCTTGGTATCATATTCGCGATCATCGCGTGGTATTCATTCAGATTCTTCGAGAAGAAATCCCGTATATCAGGAACTTCAGATAATTTCTAAAAAACCTTTTAATCAAACACACTGTTCCTTACATCATATGAGCATACTTTCAGACAAAGATATTCTAGCCGGAATGGCCTCGGGCTACCTTGGCATAAGCGACTACCATGAGAGAGGACTCACTCCCAATGGATATGACCTCAGAGTAGCAGAGATCTCTATCAGAGGAGACGCAGAGGTCAAAAAAGAAGGAACAGTTAAGATTCCTCCAAGAACTATGTTCTATATTTCTACAATAGAAAGGGTAAAAATGCCAACCGATATATGCGCACAGCTCTGGCTGAGAACCACATGGATAAGAAAAGGTGTGATTTCAGCATTCGGAAAGATCGATGCAGGATTCGAGGGGACACTTACACTCGGTTCATACAACGCCACTGATGATGTCATCGAGATACCTATCGGAGAAAGATACTGCCAGATGGTATTCGAGACTCTCACAACAACCTCTGACAAGGATTATGCACAGAGAAGCGGAAATTATCAGGGACAGACAGGCATAACTCTAAAACCTATCAAAAAGTGATCAATCCCTTACAATATCCAATACATATACACTCATTGTAGGCGAATATGTCTTCAATTCGGATGTGCGCGCAATATGCATGTCATATCCGAATCCTTTCATTTTAGATACGAGTTCTTTTACGAAATCATCAAAATCTGATCTTTCGATTATCTTATGCAAATGAATCGTAGCTCCTACCTTAGCCTTTTCCAAAGCATATTGAAGGAACTGATCTGCCATCTGCGGAAGATTCATTATGATGCGATCTGCCTGTGGAAGGTCCTTGACCGCTTCTTTTGCATCTCCAGTGATGATTACAAGATTCGTGATATGATTCATCTCAACATTCCTTTTTGCAAAATATTCAGCTTCTGGATTAAGATCGATAGAATACATTATCTTCGGATACGCATGTTTGCATATTACCATTCCAAACGGTGCTACACCTGCGAACATGTCGATTATTGTTTCCCCGGACTTCACTTCTAAAGTTATCCTTTCCCTTTCCGTTGCCAGTCTTGGATTGAAATATACCTTTGCCGGATCCGTCAACATCCTTGTTCCGAATTCTTTATGGATGGTCTCGGATGTCCCTGTTCCCGCTATCTGTTCAAGATCCCTTATCCTGAATTCTCCTTTGACTCCGGAATCCAACATCACGGTCCTCAGACTTGGGATAACCGCCATGAGTGCCTTGCCGATCTGCCCTTTATATGAAAGCAATTCATCTTCTAATTTTATAAGTGCCACATCACCAATGACGTCATATGAGTTCGGTAATTTTTCCTTTAATTCCGATGGGACCTCAATGAGTTCTCTATAATCGGTTTCCATATGTTTTTGAACTTCCAATTCTTCATCGATTATTTCATAATCCTCGAAAGAATCGCAAACTACTGGAAGCAAAATGTGATCTCCGTCAGAACGTATTCTGAAACTAAGATCCAATAATCCTAATGAAATCAGCTTGGATCTGACAGGTTCACCATCCTTCTTCAGAACACGTATACATTTGACCATTGCACTGCCATCAAAGTGTCATATATTAAGAATAACCCCTAGCTGAATAAACAATATTAATATGAATGGATGATATATCCATTACATGAAGCGGATCGCGATCTACGGAAAGGGTGGTATCGGAAAATCCACCATTTCTTCAAACCTTACTGCAGCCCTATCTGAGAAAGAAATAAAGGTATTGCAGATCGGATGCGATCCAAAACACGATTCCACCAGACTTCTAGAAGGAGGAGTGGATTCCCACACGGTTCTAGATTATCTTAAGAATTCTGTTCCCGGAGACAGAAAACTCGGCGATATCATCGGACAAGGTTACAAAGGATGTCTTTGCGTCGAAGCGGGAGGACCGGAACCAGGAATAGGCTGTGCAGGAAGAGGGATCATATCCGCATTCGATCTCTTGCATGAACTCGGATTGGATTCCATAGATCTTGATGTAATAATATACGATGTCCTCGGAGATGTTGTATGCGGGGGATTTGCCGTTCCGCTCAGAAATGATTATGCTGACACCGTATATGTTGTAACTTCCGGAGAATTCATGTCCATCTATGCGGCGAATAACATCCTCAGAGGAACTGCAAACTATAATCCAGACAGGATCGGAGGAATAATATTCAACAGTCGCGGAGAAGATGAAGAATTGGAAAGAGTGAAAAGATTCTCAGATGCCGTTGGAATCCCGATAATAGCTAAATTCTCCAGATCGAGAACATTCATGGAAGCCGAACAGATAGGAAAGACCGTTGTAGAGGCTTTTCCCAAGTCCGAACTCCACAAGGCATTCTCTGAACTTTCAGACCATGTGATGAATGGAAAGAAATATACAGCTAGATATCTGAACGAACAAGAATTAGAGAAAGTCGTCCTAGGTAAAACCACCACTACAAAGAAACTTATAAAAACAGACATTGGAAAAACCGTCACGCCCGTTCCAAAACAACCATACACCTCAAGAAATGTAGAAAGAAAGGAGGAATTGCACGGATGTGCGTTTGCGGGAGCTGCCACTGTCACTGATTCCGTAACAGGACTAACGACCGTACTCCACTCTCCTAGGAACTGCGCACAATTCGCATTCCAAATGTCCTCCAATGCCGTTAGACGCTCATATATAATGAAAGACAAACCGATCAAAGGATTCCTCGAACCTGATATCGAATGCACGGATATGTCTGAATCAACCATGATATTCGGAGGAAACAGCAAACTGGAAGAGACGTTCGACCGTCTGATAAAAACAGGGAAGAATAATTTTGCCCTGATCACCTCGTGTACGTCCGGAATAATCGGTGATGATGCCGAAGGGATCTCCAGAAATACTGAATCGAAATACCCAGGTGTCAAGATATTAAATTTGATAGAGGACGGCAATGTCAAAGGCGATTTCATGCAAGGAGTCATCGATGCCAGCATCGGACTCATGCGCAGTTATTCCATAAAGGACCTTCCTAAGACAAGAAGTGTGAATATCGTAGGCATAAAAACGATCTCCACAAACTGTATCTCAAACAATTCTAAAACTGAAAAACTTCTAGATATGATAGGAATAAGAATCAACTGCAACTGCATCGGAAATACCGATATAGAAAGCATAAAATCCATGACTGCCGCGGATCTGAATATATTGATCTCCCCGGACAGGTTCGCACTGATGCTTCAAGACTTCATGCAGAACGAATATCAAATGGATTTTACAAAGAATGTCGTTCGTCCAGGACTCAAAGGCACGGAAATGTGGCTTACGGAGATCGCAGAGTACTTTGGTATAAGAGAAAGAGCCGAAAAGACCATGACTGAGATCAAAAACGCATATTCAGATCGCCTAGCTCTTATGAAGGACGATCTGATAGGACAATCTGTTTACATTATGAGCCTGCACAAAGATATCGATTGGATACTCGAGACTATCAAAATGGCAGGCATGAATATCAAAAGAGTAGTTGTCCTCGATCGTTCTGATTATTTCAACGATTACAATACGATTAATGATTATCCAGAAATAGAATTCGTGAAAGATTTCAACATACCCGAGATGCTGAAGGATATAGAAGAAAAAGAACCTGATCTCCTTCTTACGCAGTCGCATGTAGAATTGAAAAAGAACATCCGTCAATCATACATACCTCTTGTTCCGGATATCGGACCATACACCGGATTGGATTTTGCCGAATCGTGGATCAGAGCGGATAAAGCTCCAAAAAGAGAAGAATGGAGGAACGATGTCATTTAATTATGAAACTCCCGAAGGAATGATGGGCGCACTTTTGGCACTTGAAGGCATAAAAGACGGATGTACCATTGTACACGGACCTACGGGATGCAAATATTGCCCATCCTCATCTTCAGAATTCGCATACACCAACAGATCTAAGAATGACCCTCAATTCTGCAACCCCTACAGATTTTTCAAAAAATACTACTTCGGACAGCCACGCATCCCGTGTACATACCTGCAAGAAGATGATTATATCATGGGCGCTTCAGAAAAACTCACAGATCTTTCAGATATTGTGAAAAAAGACCAACCGGGTTTCATAGGTATCGTAAACTCGCCCGGAACCTCGCTCATAGGCGAAGATGTTGGATCGATAACATCTGATAATATCCCTATCTTGGGAATAGAGACGCCAGGATACTCTGAATCTCAGTGTGTCGGTTATCAAAGAACGATAATAGGCATATTGAATCTTATAAAACCAGAAAGAATTCCAAAAATAGATACTGTGAATATTCTAGGATTGTCTATCTCGCACCTTAACTGGGAAGATGACCTTGAAGAAATGACCTCTATGTTAGCTATCTGTGGCATATCTGTATGTCAGAATATCGGTACAGGCTGGGATACGGCGGGCATCAGAAGATCTGCAGATGCTGAACTTAATGTTATGATATTCCCGGAATACGGAGATAATACGGCAGATTGGTATGAACGGATATACGGCATACCTTACCTGTACTCCGACAGCGGAGCTCCGATCGGTTTCAAAGCTGTTGAGGATTGGATCTCGGAGATCTGCAGGGCGCTCGATAAGGATCCGACACCTGCATTGAACAAGATAAAAGAAAAAAGGATCCTGACAGCAAAGACACTCTTGGATATGGAAGCACAACACAGACTTCCAACAGGAAGAACATTCTCTATTGAGGCAGAAGGGTCCATGGCATATGCAATAACAGAATTCCTGTATTCATACCTGGGAATGATCCCTGTAGCGATCCGTACCGATTCTGATGGCCTTTGGAACTCTAGAATCCAGAAATTCGTCTCGTCGAAAGGACTGACCGTATCTGATGATGTCTTCAATACCCCCACGGACGTGACCATAGGCAGCGGAAATATGGTCTCTGCGATGATGATGAGAAAAATGACGCTGGGAGGCGTTGATGTCACACGCCCATGCAGAAAAATGGTGAAGATCGAAA
>JALNYB010000084.1 GCA_023230065.1 Candidatus Methanomethylophilaceae archaeon | reverse complement strand
CCGTTTTGAAATATTAAATCCGTACTTACAAAGTTGTTACTGCTGTGTTTTATCAGTTAATCTCGAGGTCTTTTCTCGATTGTGTGTGTTTTCAGCATCTACATTTTCGATTGATACTCTGTTAAATGCATTCTTCAGACCCCAATCCGCGAGGGATTTGAGTGCAGGTCCGAGACTCTGACCCTTTGGTGTAAGTGAGTATTCAACACGTACCGGAACTTCTGCGAACACTTCTCTATGAATAAGTCCGTCTTTTTCTAGTTCTCTGAGTTGTTTAGTAAGTATTCTAGGCGAAACTTTGTCCAATTCACCCATAAGTTGGGAGAATCTCAGTGTGCCTTTATTCGCAAGTTTACATAAGATGACGGTTTTCCATCTGCCTTCTATGACAGACATCGTTGCATCAATTGCACAATCCATTCTAGGTGTTTTAGGGGAACTCATATTTGTTGAATAGGATATTAACAATATATCAATGTTATTTGATATTTAAATATAATATTGATATTATTTTGATAGTATTGTAAATTCACGGTTTATTTTGTTCATTACAACGGCATTTGTAATGTCGGATCTCGTCCTTTCTATAATTCCTCTGGTTATGTCTTGTTTTCTTCTTATCGGAAGGATAGCATCAGGAACATCGAACATCATGATGATATCAGAAATTTCTTCCATCTGCAAGAATATCTTTTCCGCAGTTTTGATATCAGAGTTCATAAGATTCTTCAAAAGTATTCTTCTCATTTCACCTAGACAGTCTGCCAATCCCATCGTCCAGGCCTGAGGTGTGATTTTCAGGTCTTTGTAGGATGGGAGTTTCCCCCCGTCAACAACTGCGCACAGAAGCAAAGCCTCAGAGTATTCCATCATCGCATCTTCTACAGCATTTCCATAGAGGATATATGGTTCATTCTGAAGAGACAAGAGCATTTGGGTCATCAAAGATGTCATGATCTTGATCTCTTCCTCATCTTTCTTTCCCATGTGGATTGAATGAATTACCCTCTTGGTGCTTCTGATGATATTTCTAGATTCACTTATAGCTAGATTACGGGATTTTTCAATTTGGGTCATTTTCTCTATGACCTCGTTGACTGTTACCGATAGTTCTTCCATATCTTCAGGTATGAATTCCTCTGTATATTACAGTGATTTGAAAAATGAGGATCTGAGGTTATTGCAGAATAATTCTTCTTTTATACGGTTTCCGAATAGATTTTTCTCAGGTATTATGAATTTTACATCCTTGTAGATAATATCAGTAAGCGTTAGAGCGTCCGGACGTGTTAGTCCGAATGTCATATCCTTGCCATCGAGTGCATCCTGCACTTCAGATAATTCTCTATATCCTTTTCCAACCGCCGATATGGCTGCCGTCATGCGACGGATCATATTCCAAAGGTAGTATCTGGCAGAATACTCGAGGATCAGCGTATTATCACATTTTTTGATTGTAATGGAATCGATCGTAAGTGTTGTGGGTTTGCCTTCGGAACGGCAGAATCTTTCAAAATTGTGTTCTCCTACGAATAGTCTAGCACAGTCTTGTGCTTTATGTAGATCGATATCGTCACATGGTAATATGTATTGATATTGGCGTGCGTCTGCGAATCTTACATTAAATGCTTTGTTTACAATTGCATAGCTTCTGTAGAAGATACCCTTTGAGACAGCATTGAGTGCCGTCAGGAGTATATCAAGGTTTTCAAAATCTGTATTGAACGCAGCCACGTTCCCTAAGGAATTAACTCCTTTGTCTGTTCTGCTGGCCAGCTTTAGATCTAATTCTTCAGGCGATTTGTGGCATATGTTGTCCAGATCTGATAGGATCTGTCCTTCTACTGTTTTGAAGTTGGGCTGTATTTGGGAGCCTGTGAATTCATTCCCCAAGTATCCTATCTTTACAGCTAATCTGGTCATGGACGAATTTGTTTCATGTGATCGATCCTACGCTGTATAAGCGCTTGGGTACCGATATCATGACGCATGAATATAGCGTCACACTTGACATATTGGGCCGCCCTCTCACAGTTTTGTTCTGCTTCTGCGATTGTGTCTGCAATACCTACGATACCAATGCTTCTGGAAGTTCCAGTCACGAGTTGACCAACAGAGTTCACGTCTACATTGGCATAGAATATCTCTGCTCCACATGCATGAATTGCATTCGCGTCAACACATATCTCATGTCCAGATTCGGATTCGACTCCGTATCCTTTGGGCACGATGTATTTGCATACGGTTGCTTTATTCTTGAACTTGACATCTTTTCCGATCTTTCCTGTGCTCATGTCTCTTATGAGGTCTGCGAAATTCGTTTCCAGTATAGGAAGTACATTCATGGCCTCAGGGTCTCCGAATCTAGCATTGATCTCGATGATCTTAGGTCCGGTGGCGGTAAGCATGAATTGTCCATACATAGGTCCGCGGTAAGGACATCCTTCCTCTGCCATGGCATCGACGATGCATTGCAGGATCTTCAATGATTCTGTTCTGTCAGTTTCTTTAACGAACGGCAAAAGATGGTTAGCATCAGTATATGATCCCATTCCGCCTGTGTTTGGTCCCACATCGCCTTCATATGCTCTCTTGTGGTCTTGTACAAGAGGCATGGGCGCTATGTGTTTTCCATCAACGAAGATCATCTGGGTGAATTCTTCTCCGATGGCCTTTTCTTCAAGAATAACTCCAGCTCCACCGATATGTTCTTCGAAGATCTCATTTATGTAAGCCATAGTTTCTTCGTGATTATGGAGATGTTCTCCTTGTACTTTCACGCCCTTTCCGCCTGTAAGGCCAATGGGTTTTACCACTATATCATGGTCTATCGCCTTTAGATATTCTTCTGCATCAGCAGCGTTATCAAAGCTTGCGAATCCCAGATTCCCTTTGATGTTGTGTTTCTGTACGAGTTCTCTCATGAAGGCCTTGGATGTCTCGATCCTCGCTGCTGCTTTGGTGGGTGCTGCGCATTTGACACCTATATTCTCTAAGGCATCTACAAGTCCTGCTTCGAGTGGCCCTTCGGGGCCTATATATGCGAATTCTATATTATGTTCAAGAGCGAAGTCACAGACTTTGTTGATGTCTTTTTCACCAACTATCTCGCATTCTTTTGCCCGTGCTATTATTCCGGGATTTGCATTCTTCATCACGGCATATATCTCTGCGCCGGATCTGAACAGAGCTTCAACAGCTGCATGTTCCCTACCTCCGCCGCCTACTGTCAGAACCTTCATTTTAATCACCTTACAATTTCAGTGCAGCTAGAATCTCGTTTATACCCTCATCCTTTTTTACACTGCACTTGTAAATGTTCTTGAGTCCGCCTGTAAGTTTATTATAATCTTTTGCTATGATCTCAGGGTCTACGTCAACCGCACTTGCAATATCGATCTTATTCAATATAGCGATATCTGAATGAGTGAATATATCATGGTGTTTCCTTACCATATCGTCACCCTCTGTGGTTGAGATCACAACTAATCTGTAGTCTGTTCCTAGAGGGAAATCTGCTGGACAGACAAGGTTTCCTACATTCTCTATGAAAAGTATATCGTATTTGTCAAGGTCGATCTTGGACAGGGTCTTTTTGATGATGTTAGCATCGAGATGGCATTCGTGTTCGGTGTTGCAGTTGACAGCATCGAGTCCAGAGACTTCCATTCTTGTGAAATCATCATCACCAGTGACATCACCTGCTATTGCACATACTCTGAGTCCTTTTGCTCTTAGTTTTTCTGCGAGTTTTATTATCAGTGCTGTTTTTCCAGCTCCGATCGAACCCATGAAATCTATAGATTTTATATTATGTTCCTTAAGTAGATGGTAGTTTTCGTGTGCTATCTTATTGTTTTCTCTCAGAACGTCATATTCCATACCGACTTGAACTATGTGCATATTGCCGACATGGACTTCATACTAAAAACACTTCCTCGTTATACGCAGGAGTAAGGAGTGTAAATAAGGTTTTTCCGGGGATTATTTCAATTGTGATTTTTTTGTTATAGCAATCTTCTGAGAAGACTCAGGTCTAGTTTTTGTAAGCATATAGATGTAATATCTGTTGTTCAAACCGTCATGTTATACATTTGGATCCGGTTCAAAAGGGCTGTCAGTTTATTTTATGCACTCATATTGCTACTTCTTTCACATGAACATTCTGTTTGGTCCGATAAAAACAGAAATAAATGTAGAGGGACTACCTGAAAATCGAACAGCATGAGTTATTCTGCAGCTTTATCTAAATTATTGGGCTCGATCAATGCCAAAGAGGGTTCTATGTTGAACATAGATTCTCATGGCCAGACATTTACAGGCACATTGATGCCACACAATGAATTCAGTGCACCCGACGTGATCATATTGAAAATGAAGAGTGGATACAATGTCGGTATAAGGGTTCACGACGACTCTGTTATCAAAGTGTTGGATCAACCTATTGAAAGAGTCAAGAAAGAAATAGAAGTAGAACCTAAAAAAAGTCTCAAGAATCTTGTTCTCATTGGAACAGGTGGAACTATCGCATCGTATGTTGATTATAGGACAGGGGCTGTTCATCCTGCGCTGTCAACATCGGACATGGTAAACGCGGTTCCTGAAATAAGGGATGTGGCTAATATTTCAGCGCGTGTTCTTTTCTCAATATTTTCGGAGAATATGAGTGTGGACCATTGGCAGGAATTGGCAAAGGCGGTTGCAGAAGAAATAAACAGCGGCGCAGATGCGATCATAATCCCTCACGGGACAGATACAATGGGATACACGGCGGCGGCATTGTCATTCATGCTCGGGGATGTTTCAAAACCCGTTGTTTTCGTAGGAGCACAGAGATCATCTGACAGGCCGTCATCGGACGCTTCAAGCAATTTGTTGGCTGCTGCAAGATTCTGTGTGAAAGGCGACCGTGCAGGCGTATTTGTCATAATGCACGATACGCCCGGAGATGATTCATTTGCAGTTCATACGGGTTCAAGGGTAAGGAAGATGCACACGTCGAGGCGTGACGCATTCCACAGCATCAACGTTCCTCCGGTTGCATACATCGATAGAGATGGAAATATCGAATTCACAGGAGAAGGACGTCACGTTTCTAATGAAAAGACAGAAGCAAGGACGAATATGGAGAAAAACACGATCCTGCTTCAGTTCTATCCAGGAATGGATCCTGCATTGTTCGAGAGTGCTATAATGAAAAGCAAAGGAATAGTCATTGCAGGCTCTGGATTGGGACATGTTAACGAGAATATGGTGCCTCTTATCAAAAAGGCAACAGACAACGGTTCTGTCGTCGTAATAACATCACAATGTCTGAATGGTCAGACGAATCTTAATGTTTACAATACAGGAAGGGATATGCTTGTTGCAGGTGCGATTACTGTTCATGATATGCTTCCTGAAACAGCTTATGTGAAGCTTATGTGGGCATTGGCAAACACAAAGAACATAGAAGCTGCTAAAGAGGTCATGAAGACTTCCATTTCTGGAGAATTAAGCGACAGGAGGACCATCGATGTCTGAAGATTATGAGATGATGTGCGGTATCGAGATTCACCAGCAATTAGACACAAAGAAGTTATTCTGTTCATGCGAGAGCTGTCTCTGTGAGGAGGGTGTCGGAGCTTACTATAGGAGACTCAGGCCCACAACAAGTGAGACAGGAGAGGTGGACAGGGCCGCATTAGCACAGTTCCAGAGAGATATGGGATTCAGATATCAGTGCAGCGAG
>JALNYB010000083.1 GCA_023230065.1 Candidatus Methanomethylophilaceae archaeon | reverse complement strand
AGCAATCAATGTGCAACCAATGAAATTTACAACGAACGTGGACCATGGAAATGTACTGGAATCAACAAGATGACCGACAGAGTACCTGAGTACTGCGCCTATCGCACCGCCTGCCGCCACTAAAATTATGATGACGGCCGTATCCCAATCCATACGGTTGAATGAAATCTATGGTATTAACAAATATCGAATTCTTTAGTTATACGATATCATTCTGAGAAGGACTTTGATTTTATGGTATAGTTATGATATTATTTGTTGAATTATTTGAAATTAGAATGTTTGGTAATGTCATCATAATTGGTTTATGTAATTTCTATAAGGAAATTCCATCAATCTGCGCAGTGTCCAGATGTCATCGGCGATACCTCTCATCATCGCCGGCGTGACCATCTGTTTCACTCCATTCCCGCAAGATCTTCTGTTTAATGACCCGTGTCCTGAACAGAAATTGAAAACGGTCCTGAACAGGTCGATCGAATCCCTCATCATCTCGATGTCCTTCGAAAAGGACAGCGTCTTCCTCTTGAAACGCGCCAGGCACGTCCTTATGGACAGATTCATGCGTTCCACGATCGAGGTGTTCATATGTTTTCCGTCCACGGAACCGAATATGTCCTTCCTTTCCACATCGACTAGTTTCAGGCCTTCCCTGGTCTTCACGACCTGCCCGTAGTTGAGACCTGTCATCGGAACTACATGTGCGACCAGATTGCGCCCTATGTTAGAACGTCTGGGTTTGGTGAACCTGTACCCGTATTCATTCAAAAGCATCTCCGTATAAGCAGGATATCCGTCGCTTGTGAACGTCGGGATATGACTGTTCTCGATCTTGCGGATCATGTCCCTTCCGAAATATCCGGCCGATATTATGTTCCTCTCGCCGACGTACGAACTGAAAAATACTTGGTGTCGGAATCCACGGAAGTCCATATCCAGATACCGTCCCCTCTGAACGTCTTTCCGTTCAGTCTTGGTTTTTTTTAACGATGCTCCAGAGCTCGTCCATCTGCAGGGCGTCCGACTGGAGATCCTTCTCGGGGACGGAAGCGGTTCCGTGTGCCAGTCAGGCGGCAGAATGCGTCCATCTTTGGACTGTGTCTTTGCTGCATCCGACGGTCCTGGCTATCGCCCGTACACTCATACCTTCATTGTGCAGTTCTATGCACATGTCGAATTTTTCCT
This sequence comes from Candidatus Methanomethylophilaceae archaeon, assembly GCA_023230065.1. Classification (GTDB taxonomy): domain Archaea; phylum Thermoplasmatota; class Thermoplasmata; order Methanomassiliicoccales; family Methanomethylophilaceae; genus JALNYB01. Next base: position 4,625 of record JALNYB010000083.1, on the reverse strand, counting down.
TCGAGCTTCTGATCCCGTCGTATGCTGTGCCGGTGCGGCTGTTGAAGACGCGCCCGCAATCCTTGCATATGAATTTGCGTATCTCTCCGCAGCTGGCCTCGTGGGTGCCGTTGGCTATGATGTTCCCTTTGCTGGTCATCCCGAATCTCTTGCAGCTGCGATTCGGACATGATACTTCTGTGAACGATTGTTTCGGTCCTCTTTCTCCCATTTACCGACCTCGATGGAAGTAAGGTCTTATAAATATTTAATATAAACTAATTATGATGACACTACCAAATAATTTGTAAAAATGTTTTTAAATTTTATTGGCAACGACCTTTAAGCTTTCTACTGGAAGACCTTGATATTGTACCTTACTTATTTTTTTGTCTTCTAAAGTGTTATCTAGGTGGAATCTTGCTTGTTTTATCAGGTTCAGATAATCATTTTTAAGGATGGCCCCGCCAACACACCCTGTGATAAGATCCTTGTCGTTTCTTTGTTCTTCAGTGAGTTCTTCTAATAGGACCATGTCAGAGATGTACATTTTGCCGTTATCTTTCAAGACCCTGTACGCTTCCTTGAAGACGTTCAGTTTATTCGGTACAAGATTTATGACACAGTTGCTAAGTATGATGTCAATTGAGTTGTCATCAACAGGGAGTTTTTCAATATCTCCATATCTGAATTCTACGTTGGTGATACCGTTTTCTTTTGCATTACGTTCGGCCTTTTTTATCATCTCTGGTGTAAAATCAACACCAATGACCTTACCTGAATTTCCAACACGACGGGCTGCGAGGAATGCATCCATGCCTGCTCCGCTGCCGAGATCAAGGACAATGTGGCCTTCTTTGATATTGCCTAGTGCTCCAGGATTCCCGCATCCCAGTCCTAGATTGGACCCAGGTAGGACCTTTAACTCATCCTCAGAATATCCTACGGATGCGGAAAGCTTCATGGGATCATACGAATTACTACAGCAGCTGTTCCCACAACCGCACGGGACGTCCGATACAGCGATCTTACCATATCTTTCCTTTACAGATTCTTTGACGAACTGTTCTCTGTCATTTACAATACAATCACAGTCACAGTCCAATCCTTCAATCCCGATCTTTAGAAGGAGAGATTTTATTTCTTCATCTTTTATGCTGTAAATGTTGTTCCTGCCATGTTTTGTGTTCTTAATTATATCTGCTTCTGTAAGTATCTTAAGATGTCTAGAGATGGTGGTCTGATCTTTATCGCTGATCTTATCAAAATTACACGCGCAATAATCTTTCTTTAGCAGGAAACCTACAATATTCAATCTGGTTTCGTCTCCCAAAGCTTTGAAGAACTTTGCATTTATTAGGTTCATAATAATTGTATATATGTACATATATACATATATTGCTATGAATTTATGATATTTTTGGAGATAAATTTCGATACATTGTGTAGATCAGAGGACATTAGCAACCTAAATCTTCGGTATGGTTACAGCACTGTAGCCTACACAATCCGAAGATTTAGGTTTGTAAGGTATATATTGTTATGATGAAACTTAAATCATCTAAAGCAGATAGAAGATATAAAATTATACAATTTGGCATTTTTGATATGTTTTTTGAATAATAAATCGGAAACGTTTATATTGGAACAGATCGGTATTAAATCGGGTATTACAAAGTGACAGACGTTCTAGATTGTAAGGGACTTATGTGTCCCATGCCGGTCGTTCAATTGGCCAAGAAGATAAAGACCATAGATGTAGGTCAAGAATTGGAACTGATCTCTGACGATGTTGGTTCCAAGGAAGATATACCGGCATGGTGTCAAAGGACAGGCAACGAGTTAGTTGAAGCGAAAGAATCAGGTAAAATTTTTACATATCGCATAAAAAGACTCAAATGATATGAAAATTCAGTCGATCTTTGGATGTGTAATGGAAACATCGTAGATCGATACAATATCGACTTGTAATCAGAAGATTAGATCCACGGAATGATGATTAAATGACTGAAACAAAAAAAGTAGCAATAATTGTGTCTGAAGGCTCTTTTGATAAGGGCATAATGGCAATGATGATAGCGAACACCGCCGCAAGCATGGGAATGGAAGTCCACATATTCTTCACATTTTTTGGATTGAATCTGTTGAAGAAAGGGTCCAAACCCAAACTCAAGGGCATGTATCGTTTATTCACGGGAACTTTCGTGAAGAGGATGTCTAAGGTCGGTATACCCCAATTCGGTGAACAGTTGAGTATGGCAATAGATCAGGGTGTGACAATATACGCATGCAGCACATCGATGGAATTAATGGGCATCAAGAAAGAGAACATGATCGATGGTGCCAAGATTGTCGGTGCCGCAGGGTTCCTAAACATTGCTGCGGATACAGATATGCAATATTTCATAGGATGATGTTAACTTGAAATCTACATTGTTTATTCTTTTGAAATCTCCATACGAATATCATGACCTCGATATCATCAAAACACTCAGAGGAGGTAAGGCAGCAGCGATACTATTCGAGGATGCTACATTATTCTCAGTCTGCAACAAGAGAAGGACAGATCTTCTGGACGTGGTAGACGACGTGTTCGTGATCGCTGATGATCTTGAGGCAAGGGGATTCAAAGACAAGGCAGGGGAAGGAACACAGGTCATAGATTATCCGCATGCAATCGATCTGATAATGGATGAATATGATCAAACGATTACGTTATGAGGGGATATTATGGGAATACTGACAATACAGATAAGATCGGGTACCATGATGAACATGGACTCGAATGTGGCATTGAAATTGGCCAAAGCAGCGATAGAAAAAGGCCATAAGGTTAAGATATTCTGTTATGGAGAAGGAGTGACTCTCATAAAAGCCGGACAGAATCCCAAGAGATTTCCCAACGTGGGCGATATTCTAGAAGAACTCGCTTCTTCTGGAGTGGAAATAGTTGTCTGTGAGACATGTGGTTACGCACGCGGCATACAAAGGGGAGAGGAGATCAAAGGTACGAAGATCGGAAGCATAACGAATGATTTTTCACAGTTTGTTTCTGAAAGCGACCGTCTTGTAACTATATCGAGGTGATGTTATGGCAGATAAAATGATCGTAATAATAAGAAAACCGCCGTATGGAACGGAAGAGGCATTCGCGGGAGCCAGACTTGCTTTAGGGGGATTGGTCAGTGGCGCGATAGATAAAGCGGATGTCCTGTTGATAGGGGATGGGACGTTCAATGCGATAGAATCACAAGTACCGGCCGCAATAGAGATGCCTTCGAACGAAGAAGCTCTAGAGAATCTAATGGACATGGAAGGGAGCGTTTTCTGTGTCATTGAAGATTTGGATCTGCGTGCCAGTGGTGCAAAGATCTTGGATGGTATTAAATTGATAAATAGGGCAGATGTACGTGATATCATGGATCAATATCAGGTCGTGAACACATTCTGATTACGGTGTAATATATTGGTTCTTGTTGTTTAAATTTGAAATCTATCGGAAAATAAATGAATTGATGCGGAGAGAATTTCAATGGAAATCATAATTTATACAGATACAGGTTCCGGACACATCGTAAAAGAGATAGCTAAAAAATTGAATTGCGATTGTGACTGTATATATCCTGTATCTAAAAAAAAGATTGAACAATACCTGAAATATGATAATATTTTCATGGGGGTCACGAGAAGAACTTATTATTCGTCAAGTTTAGATAATTTCTGTGAAGAAAATGAAAATATATTTTCGAAGTGTGTCCCTATTATCATATGCGAATGTTCCAGGTTAGATGACGATTTCCAGAAAACAATAAGATTTATATCGGATGTAATGGAAGATTTCAGTCCGTCTGAAAATATGATTGCAGTTAGATTAGAAAACGAAGGATCCGAAGCAATGAATCTCATTCAGTCAAAATTGAATATAAATCCGATACAATTTGATGATCTATCAATCAATGTCATCGGACATCCAATATTGTTGTTATCCAAATCGAAGGTACATGTCATTATAGATCTGCCATTGATTTGATATCATCGTTTACAATTTATATGATCTATCGGGTCTATCCATGTTGTATTTATGTGAAAAAATCAGATACGAGAGAAGAAATACATGGAATTCGCACATCCAAACGAAGATTTAGAAATCAAATCAGCCAGAAGGGAATTGGTAGCCCCATGCAGATTCGAACTGCAGTCGCAGGATCCAGAATCCCGCATGATTGACCACTACACTATGGGGCTATTAATTTCCTCATTGCGACTGCCTTTTAATAATTTTCTGTTGAGAGGCAGTCAAAATAGTTTTATAAACATGAAGATGCGGGTTTTAGCCCGCATTTGTTGATGTTCACTGGAGTGCTTTATCGACTTGATCGAAGATCTTATTGATATTTCCGATACCTTCGATGGTCACGAGTTTTCCTTTCTTTCCATAGTAATCAATAAGTGGAAGGGTGTTCTCGCGGTAGACTTTCAATCTGTTTCTGACGGTCTCTTCTTTATCGTCATCTCTATGGTATAGCACAGATCCGCATTTGTCGCAGAATCCTTCTTTTTTTGGAGGATTATACGTTAAGTGATAAACGCTGTTACACTGTGGGCAGGTGCGTCTTTTCGTGAGTCTGGTGATAAGTTCTTCATCA
>JALNYB010000082.1 GCA_023230065.1 Candidatus Methanomethylophilaceae archaeon | reverse complement strand
TTGTTTGGGTTTAGCGACTGAGAACGACCGAAGGGCCTCTTGAATCTTTTGCCAGGCATTCCATTCGTTTCGAAAGAACATCAACCGAATGTTTTTACACTGAGTCGCTAACTGTCAAACTCGGGTTAAAAATTGAGTGGGCTTTTTCTTCACTTCTTTTATTCTGAAGTTGTTTTTGATTTCATACGAGATTATTATTTTTGTAGATTTTCAGAGGGTTGTGCATCTGGTCTTTAGATCGCATGTGTGGCACATTGAATTTTCATAGTCATGTAAACATCATGTCCCCATTTTATCTTGTAAAGGTTAGATGCAGGTGTAATTGTCAATTTAGGTGAGGTTCAATCAAAATATTTGAATACGTTACATTTGACCATGTTGGTCAGGGTCTTCGCCGGATAAAGATCGGCGTATTCCATAATATCCGATCTGGCGAATCCTGCTTTTTTAAGATATTTTTTGAGGTCGGGATCTTTATTCAGCGAGGATGCTTCTTCTCTGCCCATCCTGTTCATAAGGTCCAGGAATTGGAGCATCTTTGCATTGTCTCTGTCGATCGTAATGACGGGACATCTTATCCTCACCTGTTGATCTCCGAAACATACGACCCTTCCTCTGGTGGATTCCCTGTTGGTGACTATTTCGATCACGGACGGGGGTTCTTCTGTCAATCCTATGGAATTCTTAAAATATGTTCCTGCGTAGAATCCATAGACTTCCTTTTTTTCTGAGATGTATTTCCTTTTTACAATCTTGTTGAGATCGAGTGGAAATTTTTTTCCGTATACAGATTCTTTCGGGATGAAATAGATCCCCTGAGAGTATCTTACTATCTTTTTCTGTTCGGCAAGACGAGTCAAAGACTGTCTCATATAGCCGGAGGATCTTCCGATCATGGTAAGATCTTTGGCGAATATAGGCTCATTTGTGCCGTATTTTTGATAGATATGGTTTAAAACATCATAATCCGACATATATTCATCCTAATTAAGCAATAATATACATTATATGTATAAATTTGTTTGTTAGTGGCTAATGATATTCATCTATTTACAGAAAAACAAGGTTTTCTAAGTTTTTGTATATAACGATCTGATTTTGCATTCAATTTCAATCGATGAGATTCTCGCAGGATTTTTCAGGTCTGCAGTAATAACATGTGAGAAGGGACATTGGTCGATGGAGATAGAGTTCTTGCTTTCGGTCATATGAATATTATGTTTCTCTAAATCCTAAGGTGTTATTCGTATGCGATGGTGTCGGAATAATAAAGCGATCAATTTGCATGTTGTGGTGATAAGATTGGCGGTGATTAAAAAATTAAAATATGAACAGAAAATATGTATTTTTTGCAAAGCTTATCACACTGTTGTATCCTCCTACATTTACCATTCTTTATCTTTGAATTTTTGTCCAATTCAAAAATATAATACGTTATGTATGTAAAAAAGAATATAGGACCGTTACGTGGGTTTAAATTTTCGTTGAGTCTGCAATTTCTCAAAATATCATTTATAAAGGAATGATACGACCAATCCGACGGTCATCACGATGATCAGAATGGTAGTTATCCTCACCCATTTCCAATCCTCATCCTTAATCAGGGAAGCATAAGTCACAATTACTCCTGCCAAAGGGGTGCATATGAGAATGAGTATACCAAGCCAAAGGACATGTTGTTCCGTGTCCTGACTTGAGAATATAAGGCCGATCATCATTACTATGATACCCGCCACGACACCTGTTTTCAAGGTGAGTGCTGTGAGGTCTGTCATATTCATAGATATCCGCCTGCTTCGAATAATATTATAATCGAAACTGTAAGTAGTACGATCGAGAAATATTTTCTGATGGAATTTGCATTTAGACATCTTGCGATTCTTGTTCCTATTATAGAACCGATGTAAGCCCCGATTGCGATTGCAGCTGCATACTCAAGCAGGAGGTCTCCGTGAAGAAAATATACTATTGCTCCGGAGAATGCTGTGATCCCGATCATGTAACTGCTTGTGGCACTTGCTATTTTAATCGGTACGTGCATATGGATGTTCATCAGAGGTACTTTGATCACACCTCCTCCGACACCAGTCATCGAGGATATCATACCTGCTGCCGTGCACATTGTAAGGCCGCTCTTTATGTTCTCGACTCTGTATCTTTTTTCTTTGTTTTCTTTCGCGTCTATATACGAGAAGGTGAATTCTCCGTCTTCTTCGGTGGGCTCTACAATGCGTTCTGCATGGAATATCATGTGGATTGCACTGTAGATAAGCATCATAGAGAATATGCATAGGAGCAACCAGTTGGCAAGATATGTGGCTATCACTGCGCCGCAGATAGCACCTACGGACGTGGTTATCTCCAGCATCAATCCCAATCTTACATTCGAAAGACCACTTTTTACATAGATCGCAGCAGCACCTGTGGATGTTGCGACTATTCCTACAAGGCTCACGGCGGCGGCTTCATTCGCTGTCAATCCGAAGATTATTGTAAGAACAGGGATGAAAATGATACCCCCGCCCATTCCGAATATCGTACCGATGATGCTAGCACCAATGCCGATCATCAAAAGTCCGAATATCAGAATCGGGTCCATGCTTCCGGATTTAAGTCTCCCTATTTATCGTTTGTATGAAAAACATTAATATTGTCAATCGTTAATCGCTTTTCGTGGCAGTAATATTAGTGAGATACGCCGAGATAGGTCTTAAGAGCACTCCAGTCAGGACGAGATTTGAGAACCGTCTTAAAGACAACATGCTCACCATGCTTGCTGCGGACAGAGTAGAAGCTCTTGTAAAAAAAGGAGAAGCAAGATATTACGTTGAAACAGATGACGTCGAAGCAGTCATCGGATCCTTAAGAAAGGTCTTCGGCATCGCATCCTTATCTGTTGCAGAAGTATGTTCTGCCGATCTGAATGATATCTGTAAGACTGCTGCCCAATATTCTCTCGGCAGGATATCGGAAGGTCAATCCTTCGCGGTCAGAGCTAGGCGTGAAGGCAACCACCACCCATTTACCAGTATGGATGTGGGAAGGGAAGCAGGTTCTGCTATCTTCATTGCAAACGAGGCTAAAGGCATTAAAGTGGATCTTTCGAATCCTGATATCATATTCTATGTTGAAGTAAGGAATAACAAAACATACATATTCGCTTCATACGTGAGATGTCATGCAGGCCTCCCTATAGGAACTCAGGGACGTGTAGTAGCCGAAGTCAACGATGATAGGGGTGTCTTATCCGCTTGGCTTATGATGAAGCGCGGATGCAAGGTCTATGCAAGAGGAACAGGGGATATCAAATTCTTAGTTAATTTTGATCCAGATCTAAAGGATATCAATGAGCGTATCGACGATCCAGGAAAGATATATGGATTCGTCAGAGGAACATCATTGAAAGATCTTGAAACAGTAGACGTGTCTAAATATACGTTACCCGTCTATTTTCCAACGATAGGGATGACAGATAAGGAAGTAGAGGATCTACTGGAATCGATAAAAATAGATCTGTGATTAGTCTTATTCTTTGACGCGGCTACCGTTACAGTATTTTCCTTCAAAAATAAGGTTTCCCTGTGCGTCATATTCTCTACCTATGCCATTTTTAAGACCGTTCTCTAAGGTTCCAATGTAACAAGATCCGTCATTGTATCTTATCTTTCCACGGTTGCATATACCGTCTGTGATGAAATCGCCCATTAGAACATATTTATCAAAATGGAGTTTTCCACGGCCACACATGCATCCATTTATACACATTCCTTCGTATGTGAGTTTTCCGTCAGCATACATTCTGCACCGACCAGTTCTCTTTCCGTGAACGAACGGTCCTTGGTATGAAAGTTTGTCTTTCAGGTCGTATACGGTTCCCATGCCGTGTTCAATGCCTTGTTCATCTACAGGCCCCAGGTAATATCCGGTTTCGTAATCTATACGCGTGATATTTATTGCGCCAGTATTGATTGTGGACTCGGGTGCAGAGGTGACGATCGGTGTCTCAGAATCAATATTTTTTTCAATAGTTTCAGGTTTAGCTGATCTGTTGAATAATCCCATAAGCTTACAGATTATGTTATCAGTTTATAAATGGTGTATATGCGGTTAATAAAGTCGTGCCTTAAAAAGAACTTACTGGATATATAGGAATTGGTTTGCGCATCCAACCTACTATAGTTATATGATCTAATACAAAAATGTAAATGTGTGGACCGGTCTTTTTAGGGCCGGCCCTATGAAATTGTTTGAAAAAGACTTTACTTGGTCCTATTCTTGTTTGCACCGGATGAAGGTCTGACCTTCTCTGCGCCATTACCTTTACATCTCAGACCACGGCTTGCTGCACCGGCACTAGTGAGTCCGCGATATACACGGTTAGTGTTTTTATTGCTGCAGATCCAGTTGATCTTGGGGTCTGACATGATAACAGGGTGTGCGGGATCGACGAGAATGACTTCATACCATTCGTGCTGTCCGTCTGCTCCAACCCAATACGAGTTCAGAATTTCCATATTCGGGAATCTTTTCGCGGTTCTCTCTTCTGCCATGCTCTGGAGGCTCTTACCGACGGTCATCTGGTTGATTCCCTTTCTCTTAGCTCTCCTACCAGCTTTGATCTGTCTTTTCTGGAAAGATCCTTTTCTGACCTTAGCTCTGACGACTATGTATCCCTGTTTCGCTTTGAAACCGAGTGCTCTTGCCCTATCGAGACGTGTAGGTCTTTCGATGCGAAGGAAATTCTCTTCCTTTCTCCATACGATTCTTCTCTCGTAGTTTAGCTCTTTTACATAGCCTGTATTCGGGTTTTTCCATGCGTCCGCGATATAGCTGTACATGCTTTTACCGTTAACCGGGCGGGGTTCTTGACTGTCATTGTCCATAATATCACCTTTCGGATTCGCCATTGAAGGTACATTTCCGACAGAATCTAAGATCCTGCATCTTGGATGAGGTATAGAATATATTTAAAGAATAGCTTTTATTTTAAAAGAAATCATCCAGGCTTGGCGCTTTGTGTGCTGTCTTTTTAAGGGGGTTTTCTTCTTTTTTCTTCGGTTCTAAAATATTTGTGCTTGAGTCGAATTTGTCATCAAATAGTGTTGATTGTTGACTTCCGAGCATGAGATCCTTGTCAGTCCATCCAAATACCTCAGTAATCCTTGATGTTGTTTGTGCCAGACGTTCAGCATAGTATCTATAATCAGGTTTAGCAGTGAATTCCACACCGCTAACATAAGGTTCGATTTCCTGCGGAGTATGCGATCCGTCAGTTACTATCCATGAGACCTTCATCCCGGGGATGAAATTATATCCCATCTTGATAAGTTTCTGTGCTGCTTGAACATTGGTCATTCTTTCAGGATTCTCATAGGAATCCAGACTTTTGCATGTTCTGGATATTACGAGGTCAGCTGGGTCCACCTTTCCATCGATAGTGTTATGCACGGTCTTTTTTACCAATGCGATTGCTTCTTCTCCTTTTTCATCAAGGATCTTTTCGAATAGTTCCATCAGGAGTTTGCTTTGAAGATCGAACGAATCCGATCTTCTGATCTCATACCCTCTTATGAACAATTCTTCGCTCTTTACTGGCCACACGATCCTTCCGACGTATCTTTTTTTCTTTCCATGGGAGAATAAAGGTTCCAGGATCTTTTCAAACTCCAAAGTACCACCGTTGCGTGAGAAACGTTCCGCCATTTTTGTCCCGAATTCTATTGAGCCTTCGAGCTCATGTAATGGTGACTGCATGAATACGGAATCCGTATCGGAATAAATGACCGATATGCCTTCAGATTCAACTTCTTTGATTATGGATTTGACATTATCTCTTGCGAACGATGTGATCGCAGCTCCAATTGTTTTATCAGTGAATCTATAGAATGATGAAGCGAAC
>JALNYB010000080.1 GCA_023230065.1 Candidatus Methanomethylophilaceae archaeon | reverse complement strand
GAATAGACTCAAATCTGAACCTCTTACCGAAGAGCTTCTGAAAACAGCGAAGTACATGGGATTCTCGGATGACACCATCGGAGACCTGACTGATAAAGATAAGATGGACATCCGCTCGCAGAGAAAGGCAGCAGGAATTGTGCCAGTATACAAAATGGTGGATACCTGTGCAGCGGAATTCGCGGCGGAGACACCATATTTCTATGCAACTTACGGAAAGTCATCCGAAGTGAAGAAATTCAACGATAATAAGAAAAAGGTCGTCATCGTCGGTGGCGGACCCATCAGGATCGGACAGGGAATCGAATTCGATTACAGTTGTGTTCACGGTGTCATGGCCCTTCAGGAGGAAGGTGCCGATGCCATTATAATAAATAACAATCCAGAGACGGTCTCGACAGATTATGATATTTCTGACCGTCTTTACTTCGATCCACTGGATCTTGAGGACGTCCTCAATGTCATCGATGAGGAAGAGGCAGACGGCGTAATCGTTCAATATGGTGGACAGACAGGTGTAAATCTTGCTTTGGATCTCGAGAAAGCACTAGAAGGGACAAAGACAAAGATCCTGGGGACATCTCCTAACGACATGGATGTCGCAGAGGACAGGGGACGTTTCTCTAAACTCATGGATGAGCTCGGCGTAAAACAGCCCAGATCAGGAACAGGTCATTCATTCGAAGATGTGAAGAATATCGCAGAGGACATCGGCTACCCTGTATTGGTAAGGCCTTCGTATGTCATCGGCGGAAGGGCGATGGAGATAGTGTATTCGATTGAAGAATTGAAGACCTATGTTGAAACAGCAGTGAAAGTATCGCACAAGCACCCGATCCTCGTCGATAAGTATCTCACAGAAGCAATAGAGATCGATGTCGATTGCATCTGTGATCAGAAGGACGTTTACATCGGCGGTATCATGGAGCATATAGAATACGCCGGATGCCACTCAGGTGATGCAACGATGGTATTGCCTCCCTTCACACTCAGCAAAGAGATCATAGAAGGTATCATAGATATTACTAAAAAGGTAGCTCTGGCACTTCACATCAAAGGACTCATGAACCTTCAACTCGCAGTTAAGGACAATGAGATCTACATGATCGAAGCCAATCCGAGAGCATCACGTACTGTGCCTTTCATTTCGAAAGCAACCGGGATCCCTCTCGCTAAGATATCAACCAAGATCATGCTTGGAAAGACCTTGAATGATTTCGGACTTTCAGAATACAAGGCCATTGATCATTTTGCTATCAAGGCGTCTGTGTTCCCGTTCCTCAAACTTCCAGGAGTGGATTCCATTCTAACACCTGAGATGAAGAGTACCGGAGAGGTCATGGGTATCGATGAGGATTTCGACATAGCATGCTATAAAGCAATGACCGCCGCGGGAAACAAACTTCCCAAAGAGGGCGGAGTGTACATCACTGTTAACAATGCGGATAAAGAACGTGTGCTTCCCACTGCGAAAGAATTGATGGAAATGGGCTTTAAGATCTATGCGACAAAGGGAACTTCCACTTATCTCAGAGAACACGGTGTGGAAACAATGACTGTTTTCAAGATAGACGATAACATGAGTCCAAATGCTATCGGTTTGATGAGAGAGGGAAAGATCAATTTGATCATCAATACGCCGTCACAGAAATCCGGTGCAGTGAGAGACGGGCACAAGATGCGTAGACTTGCGGTAGAATTGGAAATCCCGTTCCTTACTACCATTCAGGGAGCTGATGCAGCGGTCGGTGCGATCACCGTTGCAAGAAACGGTAATTTCACTGTAAGATGTATGAAGGATTTCCATCAGCTTTGAATTATTGAATCTATAGGAATTTGAGTTGAATGTGTAATCATATTCGATCATGTGTCCTGAATCTTTCGAGAAATCGGGGGATCCAAGGGCACTTCTGAAAGGAATCATTAAAAATAAAAAGGTTCTGAATCCATATTTACGATATACAGTAGGATAAAAATATACAGCAATAAAAAATAAGGTCGGGGAAGACCCCTCGGTTTATTCATTGATCTTTTTATGCATGAATTTAGGGCCTTTCCAGTTCCATTCACCCATAAGATGCATCGCAGCAGGGACCACATAGGTACGGACGAATAATGCATCCACGAGTATTGCGAAGCACAATGCGAATCCGAATTCCATAAGCATCGTTGTACTCGATAACATCAAAGCACCGAACGCACCACCCATAATGAATCCGCAGATGGTGATGACTGAACCAGAGTGCATGACCGCAGCTTCGATCGCTTCATCGTTGGTCATGCCTTTGGACATATGGTTTTCTTTGATACGCGTGGTAAGCAGTATATCATAATCCATTCCCAGTCCCAAACATATAACCAACAATATGATCGGAATCAGCCAGATTACACCCTCTCCCAATAAGCTTCCGAATACCAGATGTGTTAGTCCGACGGTCCAAATGACGCTCATTAAAATAGAGAGGATAGAACGTAATGGTGTGAGATATGATTTCATCACAATGAACAGAAGTAAGAAAATTAACACAACGACCAATATCTCTACCTGTTGGAATTCACTGTTGACTTGTTCTGATATTTCATACATTACAACTGCAGAGCCGGTGAGCCAAGTCTGTGATATCAGGTCTTGATTATTATTTTTGAATTCAGTTATAGATGAATTGAGTCTATGGATGGTGTCCATGGATACATCCGCCATGGCTTCAGCTTTTGTTATCACAGTGATCTTCACAAATGTTATGCTAGATGTTGTTACTGTTTCTGTTACAGTTCTTTCTCCGCCTACAGAACCTGCCATATAATTGGCAGCATAATTCATGAGTGATATGAGTTGCGCATTGTCATATGTCGTATCGTCTGTGAAAATCGGTATGTCCCCGATTGCAAGTTTGAGCAATATAACATCTGGATATATCGCAGCTGAATCAGACAGATAATTATCATCGATATAATGGTAGATGCGTATAGCGTAATCCATATTTGTTTCAAGGTGTTCTTGAGGACCTACTGCAACAACTGCAGGCCCTATGTAATCTTGCCAAACATATAGTGAGTAGACGCTTCCTATGTTGTCATCGTTATTTTTCAGAGAATCAGTTAGACTTGCTATGCTGGTGATACATTTCGTTGCATATTCGTTAGTATTCCAAACTAGGAATCCTATTTTATCAGATATTGTCAGGGTTCCTAACGATTCAGTTAATTCCATTACAGTGAAGTCGGGCATGATCATACCGCCGTTTGTGTAATCTCCGATCTCGCTGAGACCTTCCGATGCTTCTCCGGAGGACATTGCTCCGATCATATCATATGATGTTTCAGCAGTCATTACGATATATGCCATCGGAACCGTAATGAGTATGACAGAAATGATGATAGCTTTGGCGTGTTTCATTGAAAAACGTACTGAATTATGAAAGTATCTTTGACCTAAATTTGATACGGCCTTATACCATCCCCTTGTTGCTTTTCCTCCTTCCTGAAGTGATTTTATTTCCGAGGGCCAGAATAGTCTTTCTCCGAATATTGCTATCAGTGATGTTATGAACGTCAAAGCCGCAAGCAATGCTATGATTATTCCGATTGCAAGCATTAGACCCATAGTTGAGATCAAAGAGAAGGAACATATGGACATAGAGCCGAATCCTATGATAACGGACGCTCCTGATGTGATGATAGATTCTCCTCCCCACACGAATGCTTCTTTGAACGCATGATCATGATCTAGACCTTTGATGCGTTCTTCGCGATATCTTGTCAATATGAAGATACAATAATCGCAACCTGCGCCCAACATGGATACCAATAGGAACATTTCAGTGATGTAGAATACATTCATCACCGATCCAACAAAGTATAGAATGCACATCACAATACCGAATGCCGCTCCAATTGTGATAGGGGGCATAGCGGATGTAATGAATGATCTGAAGAATAATCCCACAAGGATAAGTATAAGCAGGATTGAAACAGGATCTATCTTTGCAAGATCTGCACTTGCGCTGTTTCGTATGTCATATGATAGAGCGGGTGAACCGGTCACATATGTAGTTAGATCTTGATATCCTTTTTCGGATATTATGTTAGATATTAATGTTCTCAAATTTCCGGTATCATCCGATACCAGATTTTTCTCGATCATATTTGTGTTGTATATGACTGCATATATTACCATTCCTTTGGATTCATCATCAGGATTTTCATATTCATGATATGGCAACAGATAAGATATTTTTTCATTTCCATCGTTATCTACATAAGAACTGAGTGAAAGTTCCATTGAAGCCCAAAACAATTTTGAATCTATGACACCCCGATCTGTATCATATTCAACGATAATTAGGTCTACCTGATTCATATCTATATCTGATTGGATAAAATATTCGGAGATGATCGTCTGTCCCTGTACCGATTCTGAATCTGTACCAGCCAAACTGGATGTATCGTAGCTCAATTTATCTTTGGCCTGCATCATAAAAGGAACCGAACATATGAGAAGTAGGATCCAGATGATGATTATCAGTTTAGCGTGCTTCGATATTATGTTCGATAGCTTTTCCAATATCATATAATAAATACATTCCCGAGCCAATAATAAAGCTTTGTTTCTTTCTGTGTACCTACCACTATCTTTATTATCCAAATACAGTTTTCCAACTGATTAAAATGGTCGACGAAAAAGCAATTCAGATTGCGCAGGAAAAGTATGGGGAACTTCTCAGGCAGCAATTGAAAAGGGTCGAAGAACTTAAGAAAGAAGGAGATTGGACAGATTATTCCAAACTCGATAAACTCGTGATCGGAGTTTGCGGCGGAGATGGAATAGGCCCTTACATATGCGCATCCGCACAGAAAGTAATGGAATTCCTCCTTGCAGAAAAGATAAAAGCAGGAAAGGTCGAGATCAAGCAGATCGAAGGACTTACCATCGAGAAGCGCGTCGAGGTTATGAAGGCAATTCCCGATGATACGCTTTTGGAACTTAAGAAATGTCACGTTATTCTCAAAGGTCCGACCACAACTCCTAAGAAAGGGGATCCGTGGCCTAATATCGAGAGTGCGAACGTCGCTATGAGAAAACAGTTGGATCTTTTTGCAAATGTAAGGCCGGTATCAGTTCCTGAACTAGGCATCAATTGGACCTTCTACAGAGAGAATACAGAAGGGAGCTATGCAGTAGGAAGCAACGGAATCAATGTCACAGACGATCTTGCAATAGATTTCTGTGTTGCAACCACGCAGGGAACAGAAAGAATAATCCGCGCAGGTTTCGAATATGCGAAGAAGACAGGCGAGAATTATGTTTCACTTGTTACAAAGGCCAATATCATCAAGACAACGGATGGAAAGTTCCTGAGCATCGCAGAAGAAGTAGCCAAGGATTATCCCGAGGTAAGATGGGATGATTGGTTCATAGATATCGCAACCGCGAAACTCATAGATCCTGCAAGGAGAAGCAGTTTCCGTGTATTCGTTCTTCCTAATCTGTATGGTGATATCATAACAGATGAAGCAGCGCAGATTCAGGGAGGGGTTGGAACAGCAGGAAGTGCGAATCTCGGAAAGAGATATGCAATGTTCGAGGCCATTCACGGATCCGCTCCCAGGATGGTAACAGAGGGAAGGGCACAGTATGCAGACCCATGCAGCATGATCAAAGCTGTCGCAATGATGATGAATCATATCGGCGAGACCGAGAAAGGAAAGAAATTGGACATGGCTTTGGATGTCTGTGTTCAGTTCGAGAAGAAATTGGTCATGACCGGAAGGGATACAGGCGCAACAGGCGACGAGTTCGCACAGTATGTTATGGACACGATCAAAAGATCTGACCTTGAGAATGTATGGCAGAGCTACGTTGATAAAGCTAAAGTTTCTGTGAAACAGTAAAACAAATTAGAGGGGGTAAATCCCTCTTTTCATCTTTTGTCAGTATTGATATATTTCAGGTAGATATATGCGAACACCAACATCCCCAAGGTTGTAAAATCTATCATAAAAAAAGCTATATTATCGAATATTTCCTGTC